>JADGBC010000016.1 GCA_015231705.1 Desulfamplus sp.
GAACCGCCAATGATGTTGGCTCAATAATTCCTGTTGTGATTACAGTTTTCCAGGACAGAACTTTTACCTTTATAACGAAGACCCCTCCGGCATCAATGTTGTTGCGTAAAGCAGCTCAAATCGAAAAAGGTTCAAGTACTCCAAATAAAAACAAAGTGGGTAAGGTGACTAAAGATCAACTTATTGAAATTGCCAAGCTTAAAATGGAAGACTTGAATGCCGTCGATGTAGAGGGGGCAGTCAAAATAATAGCAGGAACAGCTCGAAGTATGGGGATAGAGGTTGTTTAAACGTAAAGGAGTGAGTGATATAAGATGCCGAAGCACGGTAAAAAATATATAGAAATAGTTAAAAAGATCGACAGACAAAAGCGTTATGATTTTAATGAAGCTTTAGAGATCTCACTCTCTTCATCCTATGTTAAATTCGATGAGACCGTTGATATAGCGGTGAGACTTGGTGTTGATCCGCGCCATGCCGATCAGATGGTACGTGGTACCGTTATTTTGCCAAATGGTCTTGGTAAAGAGGTAAAAGTCCTTGTGTTTGCAAAGGGTGAAAAGGAAAAAGAGGCATTGGAGGCTGGTGCTGACTTTATTGCAGATGATGAGACTATCGAAAAGATTAAAGCTGGATGGTTTGGGTTTGATAAAGCCCTTGCAACCCCAGATATGATGGGGGCAGTTGGAAAGCTTGGTAGAATACTTGGTCCAAGAGGACTTATGCCTAACGCAAAGACAGGGACAGTAACCTTTGATGTAGAGAAAGCTGTTAAAGAGCTTAAAGCTGGAAAAATTGAATTTAGAGTTGAAAAGGCTGGTATTGTACATGCTCCAATAGGTAAAGCATCTTTTGGAGTAGAGAAATTAGCAGCAAATGCCAATGCTTTTCTTGCAAGAATTCTTGCTTTAAAGCCGCCAGCAAGTAAA
Source organism: Desulfamplus sp. (assembly GCA_015231705.1). Classification (GTDB taxonomy): domain Bacteria; phylum Desulfobacterota; class Desulfobacteria; order Desulfobacterales; family Desulfobacteraceae; genus Desulfamplus. Next base: position 930 of record JADGBC010000016.1, read on the forward strand.
GGTACTTATATAAAAGCCATAAGTGTATCTACAACGATGGGGCCAGGCGTAAAAATAGACCCTTCAATAATAAAATAGTCAACTTGTTGTCCGTTAAGGAGAACAGTTAAATATAAATTGTTGTCTGTCAAAGACAGCAGGTACAAGCAATGTTTTGATTTACATTGCAATATGTATAAACGGCGATGCCGGCCTGCCGAGACAGAATATGTTTTGGCATAGTTGGCACCTCTGAAAATAAAAAAATATGGAAAGGAGGTGTGTTTGATTTGAATCTGACAACAAAAAAAGAATTAGTTGAGAAACTTAATTCACAACTTGCTGAGACTGAGATTGCTCTTATTGTAGATTATAAAGGACTCAATGTTGAGGCAATAACTCAGTTGAGAACTGAACTCAGAAAAGAGGGTGCTCAGTTAGAAGTTGTGAAAAATACTCTTTTGTCATTGGCATCTGAAGGAACATCTGTATCTGTTCTAAAAGACTTCCTCAAAGGCCCCAACGCCATTGTAACATCAAAGAGTGATCCGGTTGCACCGGCCAAAGTTCTTATAAAATTTGCTGAAGGCAATCAAAAGCTTGAAATTAAAGTAGGTGCAATGAATGGAAAGCTGCTGAATATTGATGATATTAAGGCTCTTGCCAAAATGCCACCTAAAGATATATTGCTGGCTCAGGTATTGTCGGCCATGAATGCTGTGCCTACAGCTATGGTGAGAGTACTTGTGGAAATACCAAGATCATTTTTGTATGTACTCAATGCAATCGGGGATCAGAAAAAGGCAGCATAGTAATTTATAATTTTTATTATTCTAAAGGGATGATATCCCTTTATTGTTTTTTTAAGGAGAAAAAATGGCTGATATAACTAAGGATGATGTAGTTGAGTTCATTGCTGGGATGACCGTTCTTGAACTTTCACAGCTTGTAAAGGAATTGGAAGAAAAATTTGGTGTTTCTGCAGCTGCACCGGTTGCGGTTGCTGCTGCTGGTCCTGTTGCTGAAGTCGCTGCTGCAGAAGAGCAGACTGAATTTGATGTAATTCTTGAATCTTCAGGCGATAAAAAGATAAATGTTATCAAAGAGGTTAGAGCTATTACCGGCCTTGGCCTTAAAGAGGCAAAAGCTCTTGTTGATGAGTGCCCTAAACCCCTGAAAGAGGGTGTTTCCAAGGAAGAGGCTCAGAAAGTAAAAGAACAGCTAGAAGCTGCAGGGGCACAAATCAGTATTAAATAGTTTTTATGTAAGGAAGATTCATTGTCTACCTTACGAACTATTTGGAAAAATTGGTAGATTGCACACACACGATGCGGAGGTTAAGCCATAATGGCTTTGTCTCCGCTTTCACGGTTATAATAAACCATTATTGGAGATACCATGACCGGGAGCCTCTTGGCAGACAAGCATATAGTAGACACCTACGTAAGAGAAAGATCTGCAACAGAAAAACCCTTTGCAGATAAACGCATCAGAAAAGAGTTTGGAAGTAAAAATAAGATTGTTGAAATTCCTGATCTCATAGGAATGCAGCGCACATCCTTCGAACATTTTCTTCAAAGAGAAGTCCTTCCTGAAAACAGAGAAGATATTGGCATTCACTCCGTATTTAAATCTGTCTTTCCCATAAAAGATTTTTCCGGCACATCATCACTTGAGTATGTTTCATACTCTTTTGGTGATATAAAACACTCTGTTGAAGAGTGTATCAGCAGGGGAATGACCTATGAAATTCCAGTGAATATAAAGGTTCGCCTTGCAGTCTATGAAGTAGATAAAGATGCAGGCGTTACATCTATACGCGATATCAAAGAACAGGATATCTATTTTGGTAATATCCCATTAATGACAAAGCGTGGTACCTTTATAATCAATGGAACTGAACGTGCGGTGGTCAGTCAACTTCACCGATCTTCAGGTGTTTTTTTCGACCATGATAAGGGTAAAAACCACTCGAGTGGTAAGATAGTTTATACAGCCAGAATTATTCCTGTGCGTGGTTCATGGATTGATATGGAAATTGATCCTAAAGATATTATATATATCCGTATTGACAGACGGAGAAAATTTCCAATCTCCATCTTGTTTAAAGCTTTTGGATATACCACTGAGGATATTTTGACTCTTTTTTACCAGAAGGATTTCATTGTAAAGAGTGAGGGATCCTACTTTAAAAAATTTAATCCTGAAAACCTTAAAAGACTCAGGGCAAGCTATGATGTTATTGATCCTGAGACAGGTGAGGTTGCTGTAAAAAAGGGGAGACTTTTTACTAAACGTGCCCTCAAACAGCTCAAAGATGCAGGTCTTGAATATATTCCCATCAATAAGGAAGAGTTGTATGGTAAGGCTTCTGCTGAAACCATCTTTCACCCTGTAACAGAAGAGCTGCTGATACGGGCAGGTGATCTACTTAATATTGACATACTTGAGCGAATCGAAACAGCTGGTCTGGATAGCTTCAAGATACTATATGTGGACTCTTACAGTTCTGACTCCATGAGAAAGACTCTTGCTGTGGATAAGGTAACATCCCGTGCGGAGGCTTTGATGGAGATCTACAGGCGTTTACGACCTGGTAATCCTGCTACACCTGAGGTTGCCCAGGAGTTTGTTGACCACCTGTTTTTTAAACCCGCATATTATGACCTTTCTAATGTGGGAAGACTTAAAATGAACCACCGTCTTGAAATAGAGACAGATATTGAGGTTAAAACTCTGAGAAAAGAGGATATTCTCCTCACGGCTGAAAAACTGGTTCAATTAAAGGATACTCAAGGAGCTGTGGATGATATTGATCATCTTGGAAATCGTCGGGTAAGAGCGGTAGGAGAGCTTCTGGAGAATCAGTATAGAATAGGCCTGGTAAGGATGGAGCGAGCAATCAAAGAGCGGATGAGTATGCAGGAAGTGGATGCCATGATGCCCAATGATCTGGTTAATCCAAAGCCGGTGTCAGCTGTTGTTAGAGAATTTTTTGGTACCAGCCAGTTATCTCAGTTTATGGATCAGACAAACCCGCTTTCAGAGACTACCCATAAGAGACGTCTAAGTGCCCTTGGACCAGGAGGTTTGACACGTGAGCGTGCTGGATTTGAGGTCAGAGATGTGCACACTTCCCATTATGGAAGAATCTGTCCTATTGAGACTCCAGAGGGGCCAAACATTGGTTTGATTGTCTCTTTATGTACTTATGCTCGTGTAAATCGTTTCGGTTTTGTAGAGACTCCATATCGAATTGTCAGGGACGGTGTGGTTTCAAAAGATATAAAACATCTTTCTGCCTTTGAAGAGAAAGATCATCCAATTGCTCAGGCAAGTGCTTTGCTCAATGAAGATGGTCGATTTATCAAGGAAAATATATCTGCAAGGGTGGGCGGCGAATTTGAACTTGTACCACACAATGATATTGAATTCATGGACGTCTCACCTAATCAGCTTGTATCTGTATCTGCATCACTGATTCCATTTCTTGAGAATGATGATGCCAACAGAGCTTTGATGGGATCAAACATGCAGCGCCAGGCCGTGCCTCTTATTAAGAGTGAGGCTCCTCTTGTTGGAACAGGCATTGAAGGTGTTGTGGCCAGAGACTCTGGCGTTGCTATAGTTGCTGACCATGATGGTATCGTAGTTGATGTCGATGCACAGAGGCTTGTGGTGAAAAACCTTAGAAATTTAGATGTTGAACAGAATAGTGTAGGAACCGTCGATGGTAATTCTGAGAAAATAGTCTCCATCTATACTGCTTCCAAATTTGTTAGGTCTAATCAGAACACCTGCTTTAATCAGAGGCCTATTGTAAAGAAAGGTGACTTTGTCAAAAAAGGAGAAGTGATTGCTGATGGCCCTTCAACAGAGTTGGGAGAGCTTGCTCTTGGGAAAAATGTAACTGTAGCGTTTATGCCCTGGGGAGGATATAATTATGAGGATTCAATTCTTGTCAGCGAACGCCTGGTAATGGATGGGGTATATACATCTGTCCACATAGAAGAGTTTGAGGTTGTTGCAAGAGATACAAAGCTTGGTAAGGAGGAGATTACAAGAGATATTCCAAATGTTGGAGAAGAGGCATTAAAGGACTTGGATGAAAGTGGTATTATAAGACTTGGTGCCGAGGTAAAACCGGGAGATATTATTGTTGGGAAAGTAACTCCCAAAGGGGAAACTCAGCTTTCTCCTGAGGAAAAACTGCTTCGAGCGATTTTTGGTGAAAAGGCGGGAGACGTAAAAGATACATCTTTAAGGGTGCCCCCAGGAGTTGAGGGTATTGTTACAAGTGCAAAAGTTTTTTCAAGACGCGGTCTGCCGAAAGATGAACGGACGCGATTGATTGAGGATTTTGAAATTGAATCTCTTGAGAAAAATAGAGACGATGAGATCAAGATCATAACGGAAACTGCAAAGGAGCATTTGGAGGATATTCTTGACGGTCATAAAATTTCTATCTCTCTGAAAAAAGGCAAAAATATTATTGTACCTTCTGGCACTATTATTAGAAAGAATCTTTTTAATGAAGTGGAAAACAGTCACAATATAAAATTGTCTGTTGCCGATCTTATGGGTATATCTGTTGAGGATTCAAATGCAACCGAGGAAGTCGTCAGAGTGCTTGGCATGAAAACAGAGACTGCCCATGACATTCTTGAAAAGGCTGAGAAGCAGATCCGACTTGCTAATGAGTACTTTAACAGTCAGGTGTTAAGGTTTGAAAAGGGTGATGAACTTCCTCCTGGTGTGCTTAAGCTCATTAAAGTTAACGTTGCCATGAAAAGAGTCCTTTCTGTCGGAGATAAGATGGCAGGACGGCATGGTAATAAAGGTGTTGTCTCAAGGATTCTTCCAATCGAAGACCTCCCCTATTTTGAAGATGGAAGAACTGTTGATATGGTTCTTAATCCTCTTGGAGTGCCATCTCGTATGAATGTAGGGCAAATTCTTGAAATCCATCTTGGATGTGCTGCCCGTGGGCTTGGTCGCCAGATTGAAGATCTGATTGAAGATCTGAAATATGATGAGTTGAGGGTACGTCTTAAGCGTATATTCACAACCCCTCCTGTAAAGAAAGTAGATCTCATAGATGGTACAAAAGAATATGATTTTGATACTCATTATACCACAAGTTCTACTATGCCAGTTCCTGTTCATGAAGATGAGAAGATGTTTGTGGATGCTGTTGACAGGATGGATGAAAAAGAACTTATTGAATTTGCTTCGAGATATAGAAATGGAGTTCACATGTCAACTCCTGTTTTTGACGGGGCATCTGAGGAGGAGATCAAGGCACTGATCAAGTATTCAGGCCTCAATTCATCTGGTCAGTCTACTCTGTACGATGGAAGGACTGGAGAGCCTTTTGATAAACCCATCACTGTGGGAATCATGTACATGCTAAAACTTCATCATCTTGTTGATGACAAACTCCATGCTCGTTCTATAGGGCCTTACTCTCTGGTTACACAGCAACCTCTGGGAGGGAAGGCACAATTTGGTGGACAGAGGCTTGGAGAGATGGAGGTGTGGGCAATGGAGGCATATGGTTCAGCCCATGCACTTCAGGAGTTTATAACGGTTAAATCTGATGATATGAGCGGACGTACCCGCATGTATGAAAAGATTGTCAAGGGTCAGAATGTCCTTGAGCCTGGCATGCCCGAATCTTTCAGAGTTCTTACCAAAGAGCTTCAGAGTTTGGGGCTAAATATCAACCTAATTGAAGGTAATAATTAAGGAGAAGATATTGGAAACCATATACGATTTCTTTGCAAAGCCAAAAGATCCCAAGATGTATAAAGGTGTCCAGATAAGCCTTGCTTCTTCTGACCAGATCAGGGAGTGGTCTCACGGTGAGATAAAAAAACCGGAAACCATCAATTATAGAACTTTCAAACCTGAGCGAGATGGGCTGTTTTGTGCTAAGGTCTTTGGTCCAACCAAAGATTATGAGTGTAATTGCGGGAAGTACAAACGCATGAAGCACAGGGGGGTTGTCTGTGAGAAATGCGGTGTGGAGGTTATACAGTCAAAGGTGCGCCGTGAGAGAATGGCCCATATTGAACTTGCCTGCCCAGTTTCACATATCTGGTTCTTAAAAAGTCTACCTAGCAAAATAGGGAATGTACTTGATCTTACCCTTAAAAACTTAGAAAAAATTCTATATTTTGATTCCTATGTTGTAATTGATCCTGGAGAAACTGAGCTCACTAAACTACAACTACTTTCTGATGAAAAGTATCAGGAGGCAATAGATCAATTTGGCTATGAGTTTGAGGTAGGCATTGGTGCTGAAGCAATCCTGAAGTTACTTGAGGAGGTGGATCTTGCAGCAGTCTATAAAGAGCTTAGAGAAGAGATTACTACAACCAAATCTGTGGCCAAAAGACAGAAAATGTCCAAACGTCTCAAGGTTGTGGATGCATTTCTCAACTCAGGTTTAAGTCCCACGCGAATGATTATGACAGCTATTCCTGTTCTGCCACCTGATTTGAGGCCACTTGTTCCTCTAGAAGGAGGGCGTTTCGCAACATCAGATCTTAATGATCTCTACAGAAGGGTAATCAACCGTAATAACCGACTGAAACGTCTTATAGATCTCAATGCACCGGATATAATTGTACGTAATGAGAAGCGTATGCTTCAAGAGTCTGTGGATGTACTGTTTGACAATGGGCGGCATGGCAGAATTGTAACCGGAACCAACAAACGACCCTTGAAATCTTTAAGTGATACACTTAAGGGTAAGCAGGGGAGGTTTCGTCAGAACCTCTTGGGAAAACGCGTTGATTATTCAGGGCGTACGGTTATTACTGTGGGGCCAAATTTGCGCTTGCATCAGTGCGGTCTCCCAAAGAAGATGGCATTGGAGCTGTTCAAACCTTTTATTTACAACTATCTTGAACAGAAAGGTTTGGTATCTACTGTCAAAAGTGCTAAAAAAATGGTTGAACGTGAAGAGACTGTTGTGTGGGATGCTCTTGACCATGTGGTAAAAGAGTATCCGGTAATGCTTAACCGTGCACCAACGCTACATCGTCTTGGTATTCAGGCATTTGAGCCTATTCTTATTGAAGGTAAGGCCATTCAACTGCACCCACTTGTATGTCCCGCATTTAATGCTGATTTTGACGGGGATCAGATGGCAGTACATATTCCTCTATCCCTTGAGGCAAGGCTTGAGGCAAGAGTTTTGATGCTCTCTAGCAACAATATTCTTTCACCTGCCAATGGTCAACCGGTTATTGTGCCAACGCAGGATATCGTTCTTGGAATCTACTACATGACCCGAGGTGCAGATGGCAAGCCTGGAGAGGGAACTCTGTTTTCAAGTATTTCCGAGGTCAGGTCTGCCTTCGATTCAGGAGAGCTCAATCTTCATGCCAAAATCAAAGTTAGAATCGATGGGAAACTATACGAGACAACAACTGGACGTATTCTGTTATGGGAAATTATTCCCGGTGATACTCTGCTCTCATTAAGCCGGATTATCACTAAAACTAAGGATGCTGCACAGAATGCACTTAAAAGTCTTAAGAGTGGAGAGGCTTTTGAAGATGTAAGGGCTAAGTATTGCGATGCAGACATTGTTGAAACTCATGGCAATACAGGCGTCCTGACCCGTAAGGAGTTCAGCAATGTATTTCAAGTGTCTGAGATAGTATCAAATCATCTATTTGAACTTATAGAAAACCGATACTCCGATATTATTGAGTCTGGTGGAACGTACAATATATTCCGTGTGGATGAACGAAAAAGTACAATTCCATTTAATCTAGTCAATCGGCTAATGGATAAGTCATCAGTTCGTGGCCTTGTGGATTATGCATATAGAAATATTGGTCTAAAAGAGACAGTTATCCTGGCAGACCGCCTTAAAGATATAGGATACGAATATTCAACTTTGGGAGGTCTTTCCATCTGTATTGATGATATGATTATTCCAGAGAACAAGTGGGATATAATAAGAAAATCAGAACAGAATGTGCTTGATATTAAACAGCAATATTCTGAGGGACTCATTACTCAGGGCGAAAAATATAACAAAGTTGTAGATATTTGGGCAAAGAGTACGGATGATATTGCCGATGCCATGATGGCTGTTATGAAAAAGCCTGGTGGAACCGATTCAACTGAAGATATTCTCAATGCAGTTTATATGATGGCAGATTCCGGAGCAAGAGGAAGCAAGGATCAGATGCGTCAGCTTGCAGGTATGCGTGGACTCATGGCAAAACCGTCTGGAGAGATCATTGAGAATCCAATTACGGCCTGTTTTCGTGAAGGATTGACTGTTCTACAGTATTTTATCTCAACTCATGGTGCCAGAAAAGGTCTTGCTGATACTGCACTCAAGACTGCCAATTCAGGATATTTGACCAGACGTCTTGCTGATGTTGCTCAGGACTGTACTGTTGCCGAACAGGATTGCGGAACCCTTATGGGGGTTGATGTAGAGTCGCTACTTGAAGGTGGCGAGGTGATTCAGAGTCTTGGAGAGCGAATTCTTGGCAGGGTGGTGCAGGCAGATGTCATAGATCCTTATAAGAATGAAGTCATTGTGAAAAGAGGTATTGAGCTTGATGAAAAAATGGTCGAAAAAATTGAGGCAGCTGGTGTCACCAGTGCAAGAATTAGATCTGTACTTACATGTAAATCCAGAAGTGGTGTTTGTGCCAAATGTTATGGACGAGATTTGGCTCATGGACAGACAGTGGAGATTGGTCAGGCTGTAGGAATATTGGCAGCCCAGTCAATTGGTGAGCCTGGTACTCAGCTCACAATGCGTACTTTTCACATCGGTGGAACAGCCAGTCGTAAAGTTGAAGTAGCTGAAATCAAAGCCAGGGTTGCAGGTATTATCAAGTTCAATGAAAACCTGGATCTTGCATTGCGCAGAACTGCCGATGTCAATAGATCTGAGCAAATTGTAATGAATCGTAAAGGTGGTGGCTTTTCGATTGTTGGACCTGAAGGCAGGGAGCGTGCTAAAGAAGAGGTTATTTATGGGGCTGCACTGCTTGTTAAAAATGGTCAAAATGTGGAGGTGGGAGATGTCTTGGCAACTTGGGATCCCTTTACAACTCCTATTATTACAGAGGTGAGTGGTCGGGTACGATACGCAGATATTGAGGTTGGCAGCACAGTACAAGAACAGATTGACCCAGTGACTGGTAAGGCCAGTCGTACTATTATTGAAGGTAAGTCTTCGGAAATTCGCCCTCAGATTACCATCAAAGATAGAGAGGGTAAGGGGGTAAAACTTCCTGGAGCATCATCAGTGGTAAGATATTTTCTGCCCGTGAATGCCATTCTTATGAAGGATGAAGATGATGAGGTTATGGCTGGTGATGTTATCGCCAAGCTGCCTAGAGCTACAACCAAAACAAAAGATATCACCGGTGGTCTTCCAAGAGTTGCCGAACTTTTTGAAGTTCGTAAACCCAAAGAACCCAGTATGTTAAGTGAAATTGATGGATATGTTTCAGTCGCAAAAGGAACAAAGGGCAAGCAAAAAGTTACTGTTACCCCGACAGATATCGGTGATAAGAAAGAGTACCTCATTCCCAAAGGGAGGCATCTGAGTGTGTATGACGGTGACTATGTTAAGGCAGGGGAGCCCTTGATAGGTGGTAGTGCTAACCCTCAGGATATATTGAATATAAAAGGAGAGGTTGCTCTGGCACGCTATCTTGTGGATGAGGTTCAGGAGGTATATCGTCTTCAGGGAGTAAGGATCAATGATAAACACATTGAGGTAATCATCAGTCAGATGATGCGTCGTGTTAAAGTTATTGAGGTTGGCGATACCAATTTCATTCCTGACGAACAGGTTGATCGTGTAAAATTTGCAGAGGCCAATCGTCAAGTGGTTATGAAAGGTGGAGAGCCTGCCAGGGGAGAGCCATTGATCCTTGGTATTACCAAAGCGTCACTTGCTACAGACAGCTTTATATCTGCGGCCTCCTTTCAGGAGACTACAAAGGTATTGACAGAAGCGAGTATTCAGGGCAGATATGATGATCTCAGAGGGCTCAAAGAGAATGTGATAATGGGACGCTTGATTCCTGCCGGTACTGGCTTTCCTGGTTACAGAGGTGTTGGCATAGAGACATTGTCTTGAATTTGAAACAAAGCATAAGTTCACAAAAGGCTTGACAAATATGGTGAATATATATAATAATCCGCCATTTTGTCGCATAATAAAAATTGAAACAGGTCGTTAAGGAGTTTTATAAGGTATGCCTACCATTAATCAACTGGTAAGAAAGGGAAGAGTCAAAGCTGAAAAGAAACAGGGAACACCTGCTCTTAAAGGCGGTCCCCAGAAAAGAGGAGTTTGTACAAGAGTTTATACCTCAACACCAAAAAAACCTAACTCGGCACTTAGGAAAGTGGCAAGAGTTAGGCTGACTACCGGGCTTGAAGTGGCCGCATATATTCCTGGTATGGGACATAATCTCCAGGAACATTCAGTTGTCCTTGTAAGAGGTGGAAGAGTAAAAGACCTTCCAGGTGTTCGTTATCATATTGTAAGAGGTACTCTTGATACTCTCGGGGTAGAGGACAGAAAGCAGGGAAGATCAAAATATGGAGCTAAGCGGCCCAAATAACTGACATGTTATTGTTGATATGCTTTGATCATTATGGAGTTGCAATGAAGGTGGTGATGTCATTGTGATTTTTAAGGGTTGTTATTTCTTGATTTTTATATAATTTTTTTTGATCTTTGAATTGGTTTTAAGGATTTGGTGGATACATATGGCAAGAAAAAAAGTTGTATCAGGGCACTTACAAAAAGGGGCAGGGCAGAAAGATCGTCTTATCTCAAAATTTGTAAATTGTGTTATGAAAGACGGTAAAAAAAGTGCCGCACAGAAAGTTTTTGATGGTGCGTTATTGCTGGTCGAGAAAAGAACGGGAGAGCCACCATTGGAAGTTTTTGAAAAGGCCATTAACAATATAAGGCCTTCTGTAGAGGTAAAGTCTCGCAGAGTTGGAGGTTCAACCTATCAGGTTCCAACAGAGATAAAACCCTCTAGGCAGACGGCACTTGCGATCAGGTGGCTGCTTAAATTCAGCAAAACACGTTCTGAAAAGGGTATGACCAATAAGTTGGCTGCTGAGTTGATGGATGCATATAATGAACGCGGTGGAGCGGTCAAGAAAAGGGAAGATACTCATAAAATGGCAGATGCAAACAAAGCTTTTGCCCATTTTAGGTGGTAGTGCGTAAATAAAGTGGTAGATTGTTATGTGAGTATTTTAAGATGTCGTAACGCAAAATGCACAATTCAAAATGGGCATTTGTCAAATTTAAATGCTATTTGAACATGTAGTTTTTTTATTTTAGAAATATATTTTTTACAAATCCTGTTAATATTTCAGGGAGGATAATTTAGATGGCAAAAGAGAAGTTTAAAAGAAATAAACCCCATGTGAATATTGGAACCATTGGCCATATTGACCATGGCAAGACTACCTTAACCGCTGCTATTACAAAGCATGCCGCATTGAAGGGTCATGGGACATATGTTCCTTTTGACGAGATTGACAAGGCTCCAGAAGAGAGAGAGCGCGGTATTACCATTGCAACTGCCCATGTTGAGTATGAAAGCGATAGCAGGCACTATGCTCATGTCGACTGTCCAGGCCATGCTGACTATATCAAAAACATGATAACTGGAGCGGCTCAGATGGATGGTGCGATTCTAGTTGTCAGTGCAGATGATGGCCCCATGCCTCAGACTCGTGAACATATTCTTCTTGCCCGTCAGGTTGGTGTGCCAAGCATGGTAGTGTTTCTGAATAAATGCGATATGGTTGATGATGAAGAGCTGATAGAGCTTGTTGAAATGGAATTGAGAGAACTTTTGGACAAATATGACTTTCCTGGAGATGATACTCCTATTGTTCGTGGAAGTGCTCTTAAAGCCCTTGAGTGTGATGATCCTAATGGAGATGATGCAAAATGCATCACTGAGCTTCTTAATGTTCTTGATACATATATTCCGGAGCCGAAGCGTGATATGGATAAAGACTTCCTTATGCCTATTGAGGATGTTTTCAGTATATCAGGTCGTGGTACTGTTGTAACGGGAAGAATTGAAAGGGGTATAATCAAGACTGGTGATGAAGTTGAGTTGGTTGGTATTCGAGATACAGCTAAAACCACCTGTACTGGAGTTGAGATGTTCAGAAAACTTCTTGACGAAGGTCAAGCTGGAGATAATGTGGGACTTCTCCTTCGCGGTACCAAGAGAGATGCTGTTGAGAGAGGCCAGGTAGTAGCCAAGCCCGGTACAATTACTCCTCATACCAAGTTTGGAGCAGAGATTTATTGTTTGAGTAAAGAAGAGGGTGGTCGTCATACTCCTTTCTTCTCAGGCTACAGACCTCAGTTTTTTTTCAGAACTACCGATGTGACCGGCATTCTCTCTCTTGCTGAAGGTGTTGAGATGATTATGCCTGGTGATAATGCAAGTATTACGGCTGAACTGATTGCTCCTATTGCCATGGAAAAAGAACTTCGTTTTGCCATCAGGGAAGGTGGACGTACCGTAGGTGCTGGTGTTATTGGCGAAATAATCGAATAAAGCATAAGAATATAAGGTCGTTATGATAAAATCAAAAATCAGGATCAGGCTCAAAGCATACGATCATAAACTTCTTGATCAGTCCTCTATTGATATTGTTGATACTGCAAGAAAGACAGGTGCAAAGGTTGTGGGTCCTATACCACTTCCAACAAGGATAAATAAATTCTGTGTTCTCAGATCTCCTCATGTAAATAAGAAATCTCGTGAACAGTTTGAAATCAGAACCCATAAACGACTGATGGATATCCTTGATCCAACCCAGCAGACAGTTGATGCTCTTATGAAGCTTGACCTTTCGCCAGGTGTTGATGTTCAGATAAAACTTTAAGCAAAGAGAATGCCTTAAATACAATTTAAGGTCAGGCGGGAAGTGACGATGTGTAATGGAATTTTAGGAAAAAAAATCGGTATGACCAATGTTTTTGCATCAGATGGCCGCCTTATACCTGTTACTGTGGTGCAGGTAGGGCCATGTTATGTGACTCAAATAAAATCGGACAAAACCGATGGATATAGTGCTTTACAATTGGGTTTCGGAGAAAAGAGTCTCGCAAAGGTTAATAAGCCTGCTGCCGGACATTTTTCCAAAAGCGGGTCAGCAGCGTTTTCAGCTCTTCGGGAGTTCAGGGTTGATACTCCTGAAAACTATCAACTGGGTCAGCTTGTCAACCTTGAAATGTTTTCTGTTGGTGAAAAAATTCATGTCTCAGGTGTTTCAAAAGGACGTGGATTTGCTGGTACCGTGAAAAGACATGGCTTTACCATAGGGCCAAAGTCACATGGAAGTAGGAATATGCGTGAACCAGGTTCTGTTGGCTGCAGTGCGTGGCCATCAAGAATTATAAAAGGCAAAAAAATGCCCGGTCACATGGGTGTTGATAGAAAAACAGTCAAAAATCTTGAAATTATCGACATCAGACCCGAACAGAATCTGATGCTAATCAAGGGTGCTGTACCTGGTTCTAAAACCGGTATTCTCGAATTAGTCAAGTCCAGCTCCAAAAAATAAGACTGATATAAACTTAAATTGATCTGGTATGAAGCGGGACTAATTATTCTTCGTTCGAAGACCCAAAAGGGATCAATATTACTACGACTGTGGGTATTGCAATCATTTCGCAGTGATGCATGGTCGTTATTTTAAATGAGGAAGTATATGGCTGCTGTAGATGTTTTGAACAGGACGGGTGAAAAGGTTTCAGAAGTTGACCTGTCTGATGATATATTCTCCATTCCTGTAAAAAAGAGTGTACTGCACGATGTGGTTAGAATGCAGCTTGCATCTAGACGCTCTGGAACCGCAACTGTCAAAGACAGGTCTGATGTTGCAGGAAGTACAAGGAAATTATACAGGCAGAAAGGGACTGGCAATGCACGGTCTGGAGGTATTAAATCACCTTTGAGAAGAGGTGGTGGGGTTATTTTTGGACCGATGCAGAGATCGTATGATCATAAAGTCAACAAAAAAGTCAAAAGTCTTGCCCTTAAAATGGCATTAAGTTCAAAATTTGAGAATCATGAGCTGTTTGTTATTAATTCTTTTGAGCTGGATCAGATTAAAACAAAGGATCTCATAAGTGTGACTAGGAATCTTGGTTTAAAAAAAGTGCTTATTATCACCAACGAAGATGACAGAAATCTTTTTCTCTCAGCACAAAATATACCGGATCTTAAAGTACTTAAGACAGAAGGCTTAAATGTATATGACCTTCTGAAATATGACAATCTTCTGCTTGTTGAATCTTCTATCCAGGAAATTGAAGGGAGGCTTGCTTAAATAATGATCGAATATGATATAATAAGAAGGCCTGTTCAGAGTGAAAAGTCAAATTTGCAGAAGGAGCAATTTAACCAGCTCACCTTTGAGGTATCACCCTCTGCAAACAGGGTGGAAATTAAGAATGCAATAGAAAAAATATTTAATGCCAAGGTTAAATCCGTAAATACGTTGAATGTAAAGGGTAAAGTGAAGCGTCGTGGGCGCATACTCGGAAAAAGACGGGACTGGAAGAAAGCCATTGTGAGGTTAATGCCTGGGCAGAGAATTGATTTTTTTGAAGGTGTTTAAAGGGATAATAAAATGGCAATTAAGAAAACAAAGCCCACATCACCCGGAAGAAGAGCACAGGAATATTCTACATTTGATGAAATAACAAAAGATAAACCTGAACGATCTCTTATTAAGAAACTAAAGAAGACAGCTGGAAGAAATTCATACGGAAGAATAACCAGCAGGCACAAAGGTGGCGGTGCCAAAAAACAGTATCGAATTATTGATTTCAAACGGGATAAAGATGGTATTCCTGCAAAAGTTACTGCTATAGAGTACGATCCAAATCGAAGTGCTCGGATTGCACTTCTCGTCTATGCTGATGGTGAAAAAAGATATATTTTGGCACCACGGGATATCTCCGTAGGAGATCAGATTGAGACAGGTCCTCAATCTGATATCAAACCAGGTAATTGCCTCCCGCTCGAGAACATACCTCTTGGTACCCGCATACATAATGTTGAGCTGAAACAGAGCAAGGGTGGGCAGATCGTACGAAGTGCCGGCACATATGCAAGACTTATGGCCAAAGAGGGAACGTATGCTCAGGTACTTTTGCCTTCTGGTGAAGTGCGCATGATTCATATAAAGTGCAAGGCAACCATCGGAAGAGTTGGCAATGAGAAACATGGTGATATCAATATAGGAAAGGCTGGTCGAACTCGATGGCTTGGTAAACGGCCTTCGGTAAGGGGTGTTGCAATGAATCCTGTTGACCATCCTATGGGTGGTGGTGAAGGAAGATCTTCTGGTGGAAGGCAGCCATGTACGCCTTGGGGCGTGCCTACAAAAGGCTATAAAACCCGAAAAAACAAGAGATCTGATCAGTACATCGTCAAAAGAAGATCTAAGAAAAAATAAAAGGTGATCTGATATGCCAAGGTCGTTGAAAAAGGGCCCATATATAGCCCAGGAGCTTTTGAAAAAAGTAGTAGCACTCCAGGATAGTAAGAATAGTAATCAAGTTATTAAAACCTGGTCACGCAGGTCAACCATCTTTCCCGAGATGGTTGGTATTACTCTTGCGGTGCATAATGGAAAAAAATTTATTCCCGTCTTTGTTACAGAAAACATGGTAGGTCATAAACTTGGTGAGTTTTCACCAACCCGAACCTTTTATGGTCATGCAGGCGATAAGAAATCTAAACTCAAAAAATAAGCTGACGGGTTTAACGTTAAAGGATATACTGATGGAAGTTAAGGCGGTAACAAAATATGTGCGTATTTCGCCGTTTAAACTGCGGGCACCTGTAGATGCTGTAAAAGGAAAGAAGGTTGAAGATGCGTTGAATCTTCTTAAATTCATGCCCCTTAAGGCAGCTGGTATTATTTCAAAGACCCTCAGGTCTGCAGTGGCCAATGCAGAGCACAATAATGAAATTGATATAGATGATCTTGTTGTAAAAAATATATCTGTTGATCACGGTCCCTCTTTGAAAAGATTCAGGGCCAGAGCCAGAGGCAGAGGTGCAAGGATTCTGAAAAGAACCAGCCATATAACAGTCACAGTTGCGGAAACGGTCTAAATAGGGAGGGAATGGCTTGGGCCAAAAAGTAAATCCGATTGGATTAAGATTAGGTATAACAGGAACATGGGACTCCAGATGGTATGCCGATAAAGAGTATGCCGGTTTTGTATATGAAGATTACAAAATCAGGAAGTTTTTGAAAAAAAAGCTCTACCATGCAGGAATTTCAAAAATTGAAATCGAGCGTTTTTCTAAACGTATTAGAGTTAGGGTGTTTGCGGCAAGACCTGGAATCATTATAGGTAAGAAAGGTGCAGATATTGCCCTCCTGAAACAAGAGCTTGAAGGTATAGTTTCACCTGAAGTTCTCATTGATATTAAGGAAGTTCGCCGACCAGAAACCGATGCCCAGCTTGTTGCAGAAAATATAGCCCTTCAGCTTGAACGTCGAATTGCATTCAGAAGAGCCATGAAAAGGAGCGTTACTTCTGCTATGCGTTTTGGAGCTCAGGGAATAAAAATTATCTGCTCTGGCAGACTGGGTGGTGCAGAGATGGCTAGAACTGAATGGTATAAAGAGGGGCGAATTCCACTTCATACACTCAGGGCAGATATGGATTATGGGTTTATTGAAGCACGTACCACCTATGGAACTATTGGCATTAAAGTCTTTGTTTTTAAAGGCGAAGTGCTCAATATTGATCAGAAAGTTACAGCCTAGCCGGCTGATAAGGAGATAATTATGCTGAGTCCCAAAAAAGTAAAGTACCGCAAACGGATGCGCGGTAGGCTGAAGGGAAAACCCAGCAGGGGAACGGAACTTAATTTTGGTGAATTTGGTCTTCAAGCCGTTGAATGTGGTTATGTAAATGCAAGACAGATTGAAGCTGCCCGTATTGCAATGACCCGCAAAATAAAGAGGCTTGGAAAAACATGGATCCGGTTTTTCCCTGACAAGCCTATTACCAAAAAACCCGCAGAAGTCAGAATGGGTAAGGGTAAGGGGCCTACTGAAGGTTGGGTGGCAGCCGTAAAGCCTGGTAAAATTTTATATGAGATGGAGGGGGTTCCAAGGGAGCTTGCAATTGAGGCCCTTGAGCTTGCGGCACATAAACTCTCTGTTAAAACGCGCTTTGTGGAAAGGGTATAGCAACACATGAAGACTAGTGAAATCAGAGCCATGAGTGCAGATGAAATTCATATTAAACTGGCTGAGCTGAAAAAAGAGTTTTTTAATCTTCGTTTTCAGCATGGTGTAGGGCGGCTTGAAAATACGGCCATTCTCCCTAAAATCAGAAAGGATATAGCTCAATTGATGACCATATCCAGGGAGATGAACTTAAATATTAGCTAATTTGAGAAAAGTTGATGCCATGAATGAAAGAGGAAGGAAGAAAATACTTCTGGGAACAGTAGTATCAGACAAGATGGAAAAATCAGTGGTTGTGCAGGTCGAAAGACTTGTTCAACACGCTGTTTACAAAAAATATATTAAAAAATACAAAAAGTATGCTGCTCACGACGAAACGAACCAGTGCAAGACCGGTGATCTGGTGAAAATTACAGAGTCAAGGCCTTTGAGCAAAACAAAAAAATTTCGGGTCAGTGAGATTGTCAAGAGGGCAGTTTGATTTAAGGGGAGTTGAAAAATGATTCAAACCGAAACGAGATTGACTGTGGCAGACAACTCCGGAGCCAAGGAGCTTTATTGTATTAAAGTTCTTGGTGGCTCGAAAAGACGTTATGCCGGCATTGGGGATATTATTGTGGTTTCAGTAAAAGAGGCTATACCCAATGCCAAGGTAAAAAAAGGTGATGTAGTAAAGGCTGTGATTGTCAGAACCAAAAAGGAAATTTCAAGACCCGATGGTTCAATGATTAGATTTGATGACAACTCAGCCGTTATCATCAATAATTCCAACGAACCGGTTGGAACCCGTATTTTCGGCCCGGTTGCAAGGGAACTGAGAGCCAAAAGGTTTATGAAAATAATTTCTCTGGCTCCTGAAGTTCTCTAGCCGCTTTCTCATGAAAAAAGGGGTATGCGATTTTCATGGTTGGGATGCCCCATTCTGGGGCATGACGGTTTAGTATTTAATGAGGATTCCAAATGGAAAGAGTAAGAACACGAATAAAAACTGATGATAAAGTTAAAATTCTTGCCGGTAAGGACAAAGGAAAGATTGGTAAGGTTTTAAAGGTGCTCAGGAAAAAAAATCGGGCTGTAGTTGAGAATGTGAATATTGCAAAGGTACATCAAAGACCTACCCAGGGCAATCCCCAGGGCGGTATCGTTGAGAAACCCATGCCGGTTGATTATTCCAATCTTATGATTATGTGCACAAGGTGTGTCAAGCCCGTGCGCATCGGAATGAGAGAGCTGGAAAATGGTAAAAAGGTGAGATTCTGTAAAAAATGCAATGAACAGATTGATGCCTAATATGCAGCCGAGGAGTAAAAAACGTTGAGTCTTAAAGAGATATATAAAAAAGAGATGATGCCAGAGTTGCAAAAGACTTTTGGTTATCAAAATATGATGCAGATCCCTGTGCTGGAAAAAATTGTGTTAAATATAGGACTTGGAGAAGCAATAAAAAATGTTAAATTACTTGATTCTGCAGTGGCTGACCTTGCTTTGATTGCCGGACAGAAGCCTGTAATCACAAAGGCCAGAAAGTCCATTGCTGCATTTAAACTTCGTGAGGGTATGCCCATTGGTTGCATGGTGACCCTTCGTCGAGAAAAAATGTATGATTTTCTGGAGAAATTGGTTAATATTACACTTCCGCGAGTGCGTGACTTCAGGGGAATATCTGGAAAAGCTTTTGATGGCAGAGGCAATTACAGCCTTGGCATTAAAGAGCATATTATTTTTCCTGAAATTGATTATGATAAGACTGACAGCATCAAGGGTCTTAATATAACTATAGTCACAACGGCAAAAACGGATGAAGAAGGTAAAGCACTCCTGAAATTATTTGGGATGCCTTTCAAAAATTAGGAGGGAATTTTGGCGAAAAAGTCTCTTATCGTTAGGGCTGCAAGGAAGCCGAAATTTGAGGTTCGTGCTTACAATCGTTGCCCGATATGTGGAAGACCCAGAGCATTTATCAGAAAAGCAGGTATTTGCAGAATATGTTTTAGAAACCTTGCTTCTGCTGGAAAATTGCCTGGTGTGACAAAATCAAGCTGGTAGTAGTGTCGTATTCAATATTCTTTCTATGATTTAAGAATATTTCAGAGGTAATTTTTTAATACTTAATTCATAGAGAAAAGTTTGTCTGAATAGAAAAAACTGTTTAAAGTTAATTGCATTCATTAAGGGACACTGAAACACCCAAGCGTTCTTAAAAAGTTGAAAACGCTTAAATTTAGGTGAAAATAGACAGAGTGTCCTCTTTGATCAGGAGAGAAATATGGCAATGAGTGATCCCATAGCGGACATGCTTACAAGAATCAGAAATGGTGGAAAAGCTGAGTTCGCAAAAGTGGATATCCCCGGGTCCAAATTAAAAGTTGAAATGGCGCGGGTGCTAAAAGAGCAGGGATATATAAAAAATTACAAATTCCTGGAAGATAACAAGCAGGGTATGCTGCGTGTCTATTTGAAATACGCTGGAAACAAAAAACCTGCCATTTATGGACTTGAGAGGGTTAGTAAACCCAGTCGGAGAGTATATAAAAAGTCCAAAGAGATAAAACCGGTTTTAAACGGTCTTGGGATATCAATTTTATCCACTTCAAAAGGGTTGATGACGGATAAACAGGCAAGAAACGAGAATGTGGGCGGTGAAGTCCTCTGTAATATCTGGTAGCACAGGAGGGTTATATGTCACGAATAGGTAAGAAGCCGATCCAGATTCCAGCTAAAGTCAAAATCACTGTAGATAATGAAATTTTGACTGTTAATGGACCAAAAGGTATATTAACAAGAAGTCTGCATCCGGCTGTAAAAATTAATATTGAAGATGGAATTTTATACGTTTCACCTGATAATCCAGAGGATCGCAAAGTTGTCGCACTTCAAGGTATGTTTCGTGCGTTGATCCAGAATATGGTTATTGGTGTTACAGATGGTTATGAGAGAATCCTTTTGTTGAGTGGAATTGGTTATAGGGCTGAGTTGAATGGCAATACTGTTGTTTTGAGTGTCGGGTACTCCAATCCGGTCAATTTTCAACTTCCCGAAGGCATTTCTGCAAAGATAGATAAGAATACCCAGATCACATTGTCTTCTATTGATAAGGAAAATTTAGGTGCGACTGCAGCAAACATAAGAAGAATAAGACCTCCTGAACCTTATAAGGGAAAGGGTATTATGTATTCTGATGAGACGATAATCAAGAAAGCAGGCAAGGCTGCAGCAAAATAATCTAAACCGGGAATAAAATGTTATGGCAAATACATCCGAAAAATATATCTCAAGAATAAAGAGAAAAAAGAGAATTAGGAAAAAAATGACAGGTACTGAAGAGCGCCCAAGGATGAGCATCTTTAAAAGTGCCGGTCATATATATGCCCAAGTTATAAATGATATTCAGGGCAATACCATTGTTTCTGCATCTACTCTTGATAAGGAATTCACAGACACCGGTAAAAAGGGTGGTAACAAAGAAGCTGCAATTACTATAGGTAAAATTGTAGCTAAAAGAGCACTTGACAAGGGGGTTACTAAAGTGGTTTTTGACAGGAATGGCTTCCTCTATCATGGTCGGGTCAAAGCACTTTCAGACGGAGCCCGTGAAGCCGGGTTGCAATTCTAATAAGGAGGAGTTCCCTTGGTCAGCAAACATTCAGAAGAGAGTCAGTTAATAGATAAAGTCGTCAGGATCAACAGAGTTGCAAAGGTTGTTAAAGGTGGACGGAATTTCAGTTTCAGTGCCCTTTGTGTTGTTGGTGACGGTGAAGGTAGTGTAGGATTTGGCCTTGGTAAGGCTGGAGAGGTTCCAGAAGCCATTCGTAAAGGAGTTGAAAAGGCCAAAAGAAGCATGACAAAGGTTGCCATACTTGATGGAACAGTCCCTTTCGAGGTGGTTGGGTGTTCCGGTGCAGGCAAGGTGCTGTTAAAACCCGCTTCTCCTGGAACTGGTGTTATTGCAGGCGGTGCTGTTCGTGCGGTTCTTGAGGCTGCTGGTGTAACTGACATATTGACAAAATGTATTGGTACGAATAATACGCACAATGTGGTCAGAGCAACTATGGCAGGATTGAAATCACTGGAAACAAAGGAAGAAGTTGCCAGACGTCGTGGCCTTCGACCTGAAGAATTATAGTGGAGAGACAAATAATGTCTGGTAAAGTAAGATTGACACAGATACGAAGCCTCATCGGGCGTCCTGAAAAGCATAGAAAAATTCTTCGTGCATTGGGGTTAAAAAGGATGCATATGACAGTGGAACATAATATGAATCCTGCAATCATGGGAATGGTAAAAAAAGTTCCTCATCTTGTTAGTGCTGAGGAGGTTTAAGATGAATTTACATGAACTGGCTCCTGCTGAGAGAAGCAGACACAAAAGAAAACGAGTGGGACGCGGTCCTGGATCTGGGATGGGAAAGACCTCTACAAGAGGTCATAAAGGCCTTAAAGCTCGATCTGGAGGTAGTGTGAGACCGGGTTTTGAAGGCGGTCAAATGCCTTTGCATAGGCGCCTTCCAAAACGTGGATTTAAAAATATTCACAGAGATGTTGTAGCTATTGTTAATGTAGCTGATCTTGATCAGTTTGAAGCTGGAATCGTAATTAATGAATCGGCTTTGAGAAGTGCCGGCCTAATTAAAGGTGCTATTGATAAGATCAAAATTCTTGGCGACGGTGAAGTTACGAAATCTTTCTCAGTTAAAAAATGTCTTGTCAGCAAAACGGCAAGGGTAAAAATTGAGATGGCGGGCGGAAATATCGAACAGTAATTAAACTGAGGTTTTTATTAATGATTCAAAGTGGATACCAGAATATACTTAAGCTTCCTGATCTTAAAAGAAAGTTGCTTGTGACCCTTGCTTTACTTTTTGTATATCGAGTAGGGGTGCATGTCCCGACACCGGGAATTGATGCCGCAGCATTAGCCTCTTTTTTTGACAGCACCAGAGGGACTCTGTTTGCAATGTTTAACATGTTTTCAGGCGGAGCACTCGAAAACCTTTCTGTTTTTGCCCTTGGAATCATGCCCTATATCAGTGCCTCGATTATTCTTCAATTGATGACCGTGGTTGTCCCCCATCTCGAGCAGTTGTCCAAAGAGGGTGAACATGGCAGAAAAAAAATCACTCAGTACACAAGATATGGGACTGTTGTATTAAGTATTATCCAGGGTTTTGGAATCGGTGTCGGACTTGAAGCCATGACATCCCCAGCAGGTGCTCCTGTTGTGATCTATCCGGGTTGGGGATTTCGTATTGTGACTGTGATAACGCTTACCGCAGGAACTGCCTTTATCATGTGGTTGGGAGAGCAAATTACAGAAAGAGGTATCGGAAACGGTATCTCTATGATAATTTTTGCCGGTATTGTGGCCAGAATGCCCACAGCGATTGGTAATACACTTCGTCTTGTATCAACAGGTGAGATGGGAGTGTTCACAATTATTGTATTGATTGTTCTTATGGTTATCGTGATTGGATGCATAATTTTTATGGAGCAATCACAACGAAGAATACCTGTACAATATGCCAAAAGAGTTGTTGGTCGAAAGATGTATGGAGGTCAGACTTCTCACCTACCATTGAAGATCAATACAGCCGGTGTTATTCCGCCTATTTTTGCATCTTCAATTATCATGTTTCCAGCAACTTTAGCCAACTTTATTGATCTTCCACTCATGAAAAGTGTTGCTGCTGCAATGAGTCCTGACACAATAGTTTATAATCTTATCTATATTGGTTTTATTGTTTTCTTCTGTTTTTTTTATACTGCTGTCACCTTCAATCCAGACGATGTTGCAGAGAGGATGAAGAAGAACGGAGGATATATTCCTGGCATCAGACCCGGTAAAAAGACCGCAGAATATATTGATAAGGTTTTGACTCGAATCACTCTGGGTGGAGCTATGTATGTTTCAGCAGTATGTGTTTTGCCAACCATGTTGATGACAAAATTTAACGTGCCGTTCTATTTTGGCGGTACTGCACTCCTCATTGTGGTTGGGGTGGCTATCGACACAATATCTCAGATTGAAACTCATATGATTTCAAGGAATTATGAAGGTTTCCTGGGAAAATCAGGAGCTATAAAAGGAAGAAGATAGCTACACAATTCTTATATTCAGTCCAGCGATTGGAAAAAGGATGTTCAATCCGGATTAATTGCAATTCGGATTGTGACGTGTGGGAGTAGGATATATTACAAGGAGTAAATGTATTATGGCAAAGGAAGAACCCATCAAAGTTGAGGGCACTGTACTTGAAACACTGCCAAATGCCATGTTTAAGGTTGAGCTTGATAATAAGCATCAGCTCCTTGCACACATTTCAGGCAAGATGAGAATGCATTTTATTAAAATTCTGCCCGGTGACAAGGTAACAGTCGAGCTGTCACCCTATGATTTGTCACGAGGTAGGATTACCTACCGTTATAAATAGTATAATATATATGCTGTATAAATATTGTATACCGCATATCATTTGGAGTAAATAAAGATGAAAGTCAGAGCTTCAGTGAAAAAAATATGTAAAGATTGTAAGATTATCCGCAGATCTGGAGTTGTCAGGGTCATATGTATAAATAAACGTCATAACCAGAGGCAGGGATAGGGGGGTACATAGCGTGGCTAGAATTGCAGGCGTAGATTTACCTAGAAACAAGCATGTAGAGATTGCACTGACCTATATTTATGGTATAGGAAGAAGCAGATCCAGGGATATCATTGCCGAGGTTGGTCTTGAGCCAACCATGAAAGCCGATGATCTTACAGAAGAGCAAGTAAATGAGATTAGAAAGGTCATTGACAATAAATATAAAGTTGAAGGTGAACTCAGGGCTGATACTTCAATGAATATCAAGAGGCTCATGGATCTGGGATGCTATCGAGGACTTCGTCATAGAAAATCTCTTCCCTGTCGTGGTCAGCGGACAAGCACGAATGCCAGAACAAGAAAAGGACCAAAACGTGCTGCTGTTAAGAAGAAGAAATAAGTATGTTTTGTGATACTTTATTGTTTATGACACTTTTTATTGGGCCTTCAGCAACTCATGAGGCATAGGAAATCTAATGGCAAAGAAATCAAAAAAAACTGTAACAAAGAAAAAAGTAAAAAAAAATATATCAACTGGTGTTGTGCATATTCAGTCAACATTCAATAATACCATTATAACAATAACTGATGAGACCGGAAATACCATTTCTTGGTCAAGTTCCGGTATCCAGGGTTTTAAAGGATCAAGAAAAAGTACCCCCTTTGCATCAAAGATGGCAGCAGAGGATGCAGGTGCCAAAGCTATGGAACATGGGATGAAGACAGTCAGTGTTTATGTGAAAGGCCCTGGTGCAGGTAGAGAATCGGCATTGAGGGCATTGCACGCTATTGGTTTTAATATTTCCATGATAAAAGATGTTACCCCTGTACCTCATAACGGATGCCGCCCGCCAAAGAGAAGAAGGGTTTAATTTTGCAAAGCTCTATTTACCTTGTAGATAAGTATTATATCGTTATCTTGTCCAAAGGTTTTATATAAGGAGGAAAACGTTGTCACGTTATAGAGGCTCAGTCTGCCGTCAATGCAGACGCGAAAATATGAAGTTGTTTCTTAAGGGCGATCGATGTTACTCAGATAAGTGCAGTTTTGACAGAAGATCGTATCCGCCAGGACAGCATGGTCAGCGTAGAGGAAAAAATTCTGATTATGGTATCCAGCTCAGAGAAAAGCAGAAAGTTAGAAGAATTTACGGAATTTCTGAAAAACAGTTCAGAATTATTTTTAATAATGCTGATCGCCAGAAGGGTATTACAGGTATAAACCTTTTAAGTCTTTTAGAGAGAAGACTTGATAATGTGGTCTTTAGACTCGGGTTTACAAGTTCCAGAACACAGGGGAGACACTTTGTAAGACATAACCACTTTATAGTCAATGGAAAGAAACTGAATATTCCTTCCTATGTTATGAAAAATGGTGATGTTATTGAACTTAGAGAAAAAAGCAAAAATGTAAAAGCCATTGCTGATTCTGTTGAAACTGTTGTCAGAAGAGGTGTGCCGCAGTGGCTTGAACTTGATAAAGATGGATTCAAGGGTGTTGTTAAATCGTTGCCCAACCGTGAAGATATTACACTGCCCATACAGGAACAGCTGATTGTAGAGCTCTATTCAAAGTAATTGGATAGGGCACCAGTTTGTCCTAAGATTATATCAGGAGATAAACAATGTCATCAGATGAACTTGTATATGTGAACTGGCATGAGATGATCAGGCCGGAAAAAGTGGTTGTTACAACAACCTCTACATACGGTAAATTTGTATGTGAACCCCTTGAAAGGGGGTTTGGAATAACGATAGGTAACTCTCTGAGGCGTATCATTCTCTCATCCCTTTATGGTGCAGCCATTGTTTCTGTAAAATTTGAGGAAGCACTTCATGCATATAGTATTATACCAAATATCAGAGAAGATGTTTCTGAGATAATAATGAATCTTAAGGCGGTTAAGCTTAAAGTTGATGACCTGGAAGACAAAACTTTAACTGTCAATCTTGAAGGAGAAGGAAATGTAACTGGAGCACACCTTCAGGGCAGTGCCCCAGGTGTTCAGGTTCTCAATCCGGATCAACACATTGCCTCTATCTCAAGGGGCGGTAAGTTAAAAATGACCTTGAAAGTAAAAACCGGAAAAGGATATTCATTGGCATCTGCCAATAATGATCCTGAAGCACCGGTTGGAACCATTCCCATCGACAGTGTCTTCTCGCCTATAAAAAGGGTCAAATATGTGGTTGGGACATCCAGAATTGGTCAGAAAACAGATTATGACAAGCTGACTATGGAAGTCTGGACAGATGGCAGTGTTACTCCTGAGGATTCTGTTGCCTTTGCCGCAAAAATTCTTAAAGAGCAGATGAATCCTTTTATCAATTTTGATGAAGACATTGAGCCTGAACAGGAAGATAGGGACCATGACCGCTCTGTTAAAGACTTTAATGAAAATCTTTACAGAAGTGTTGATGAATTAGAACTCTCTGTAAGAAGTTCCAATTGCCTTAAAAATGCCCAAATACTCAAGATATATCAGTTGGTTCAGAAGACTGAGAGTGAAATGCTCAAAACCAAGAACTTTGGAAGGAAATCCTTAAATGAAATTAAGGAAGTATTGACTTCAATGGACCTCTCTCTTGGCATGGATCTTGATGGTTTTGAACCTCCTGCTGAAGATGAAATGGTTGAGCAATCATCTAAGGGCGAAGATTTGGAATACCCTTCCTGATGAATATCAAGTTAACGAAGGAGAAATGAATTTCCCATGAGACATAGAAAAGCAGGCGTAAAGCTGAATCGAACCTCAAGCCATAGAAAAGCCATGTTTAGAAATATGGTAACATCACTATTTAAGCATGAAAGTATTAAAACTACCGATGCCAAAGCAAAAGAGTTGAGAAAGCATGCTGATAAAATGATTACCCTGGCTAAAAGAGGTGATTTACATGCAAGGCGTCAGGCATTAGCCTATATTCAAGAAAAAGAAGTAGTACATCAGCTGTTTAATGATGTAGCAGAAAAGTTTGGCAGCAGGGAGGGAGGGTATACAAGAGTAATTAAGCTTGGACCGCGCTCTGGTGATGCAGCTCCAATGTCAATGATTGAGCTTGTAACGGACAATGGATAGTAATTGATATATAAAGATAAAATGATGGTATTCTTGCCAAGAAGATATAAAATATTTATTTTAATTATTAATTAAAGATGTATGCTCTCTTTTTTAGGTAACGCCGAATAATAAAAATCAGAATATAATCCAATTGTACGGTAAGATTTGTAATTTAACAAAATCCCGATCAGCAGAATAACTGCTAATCGGGATTTTGTTTTGAGCATCCTGGAGAATATATCAACGATTTTTATCCTTCTAAGTAAGAAAGTAAAAAACGGGTTGATCAATTTTTCTTACTGTTAAAATCGGGGTTCAGCACGACTGAGTATGACGCTAACGTGTACATTATTGAAAACCAATGAATTTACTTGACGTTGATAATAAATATTGTTAACTTGAATTTCAAATGAGGTTAACCTGATATATGAAAGAAAAGATTATTGAAATTTTGAATAATGCCAAGCCTGACGAACCAATTTCTGGTGTTGTGATGAGTAATACCCTTGGGATTTCAAGGGTAGCCATATGGAAGCATCTTAAGCAGCTCAGAGAAAATGGTTATAGTATTATTTCAACTCCCAAAGGATATTTTCTTCAGGAAAATGAGGACCTTTTGATGCCCCTTTTTTTTACAAAAAGAAAGGAACAGATCCATTTTTTTCATACTCTTTCCAGTACAATGGATAAAGCAAGAGAGCTTGCTAGAGAAGGCGTGCCAAACTTTAGTGTAGTTATAGCAGAAGTGCAGACCAAAGGAAGGGGTAGGCTCAATCGAATGTGGAGCTCTGATAAGGGTGGGTTGTGGTTTACTCTAATATTAAGACCCGATTTGCCCCCGCCTTTTGCCTTTCAGGTCAATTTTGCTGCCTCCTTGTCGCTTGCCAAAATATTGAAGCAAAAATATAAATTGGATGTCAGTGTCAAATGGCCAAACGATATACTCATTAATGAGAGAGATGAGGTCGCATTGAATGAGAACTGGAATTGTGTAAATCATGGAAATAAATTTAATTTGAGAGTGGAGAAAAAACTGGCTGGCCTCTTGTCTGAAATGGAGACTCAGGGAGACATGATATCATTCGTTAGTATTGGTATTGGCCTTAATGTAAACAATAGCCCTGAGATAAATCAACCCAATGCTGTTTCAATAAGCAATATTTTGGGACATAAAATTTGCAGGAGGGAGCTGTTGTCCTCCTTTCTTGATGAGTTTGAAAACCATCTGATACAGATCCAGGCATTTAAAAATAATTTTGTAGGCATTATAGAGCAGTGGAAGTTAATGACATCAACTATAGGTAGAGATGTGAGAATCGAGACCTTCGGCAATATCTACAGGGGTCAAGCCATTGATGTTGACTTGACAGGGGCACTGATAATAAGGCAGGAGGATGGAGTTGAAAAAAGAATCATCTATGGAGACTGTTTTTACCATAATCCTCATGAGATTAGTTGATCCATCAGATCGATTCTATTCGTAGTTAAGACAGATGACGAAATTTAACTTGTTATTTCTAAATCAGAGATAAAAAAAATAATTTATATTTATACAGTAAAACACTCTGATAATCATAAATAAAAAAGGATGAAAATAATTTTATGAATATCTCAGAAAATTTGAGGATGCTTGTATATTCATCACTGTTTGCTGCACTTATTGCTGCTGGTGCTTTTCTTGCCATTCCCATAGGCCCTGTGCCAATAGTCTTGCAGAACATGTTTGTACTTATGGCTCCTCTGCTGCTTGGAACAAAATGGGGCAGTGCAGCACTAATACTTTATCTGTTAATGGGAGCATGTGGGTTCCCTGTATTTGCCGGGGGTACCGGTGGTCTTGGGCGAATTTTAGGTCCTACAGGAGGATATTTGCTTGGATATATTCCTGCAGTATGTATTACTGGATTTATTTCAGTAAAAGCTGGAAAAACTTTTTGGGGAGATGTCATTGCAATGCTGATCGGATCTTTAATTGTCTATGCAGCAGGTGTGCCATGGCTGAAAGTTGCTACTGCAATGCCTTGGGAAAAAGCGTTTGCTGTGGGCATATATCCTTTTTTGATAGGAGATATACTTAAAATAGTTGCGGCCACTTACTGCGTAAAGCTTTTGAGGCCGATGCTAAAGAACAACGAAGTGAATGTTGCTAATGCATAATATTATTGAAATAAAACGCCTTTCTCACATTTATAGAGGCACCAACAGAGGAGTAAAAAATATCTCATTTGTTGTTGAGCCAGGAGAATTCATTATAGTTGCCGGACAAAATGGCTCTGGTAAATCCACTCTCTTCAGACATTTGAATGGACTTCTCGCTCCTACATCTGGAGATGTTTGGATTCGTGGCAAAACTGTCAGCTCAAATCTTGCCTTTGCTAGGCAGATGGTCGGAATGATTTTTCAGGATGCTGATTGTCAGATTGTTGGACAGACTGTCTTTGAGGATGTATCTTTTGGACCTGAAAATCTCGGGCTACCTGTCAACGAGATTCAGAAACGGACTATCGATGCTTTAAGGCAACTAGGATTGCTCCATTTGAAAGATCAGAATCCAGCAACCCTTTCAGGTGGGGAAAAACGCAGGCTTGCTATTGCTGGGGTATTGACCATGAGACCGGAAGTGATCGTGCTGGATGAACCTTTTTCGAACTTGGATTACCCTGGTACAAAGGATCTTCTATCTTCCATTGTCTGGCTTCATAATGCTGGCCACACCATTATCCTGTCAACGCATGATATTGAAAAAGCTATCTTCTTTGCATCAAGAGTGATAATTATCCACGAAGGTCGTGTTGTAGCAGATGAATGCCCTGAAACCATCATAAAAGATGTTGAAAAATTTGGCATCCGTGAACCATGTGCTTCAAAATTTGGTGTGGGAATTGTACCATGGAACAAGTAGATTAAAAGCAAATAGGGACATGCTTCATTTAACGGTTTACACTTTCTTTAACCTCATTCCCATTTTTAGGGGATTTTTCCAAAAAGAGTGTAAACTACTTTTGAGGTTATATGAAGGATTTCCAAATAGGCTACCCAAAAGGGATAGGGGGGCTACATCAGACTAAACAGGTATGGTCGTTTTTTGACAGCTCCTAATTATTAAAATAAGAATATATTGTCACTGCAAAATAGATAAATTATGGCAAAAGCAACTCAATTTTCATACAGGCCAGGCAATTTTGTCCTCTATAAGTTAGATGTCAGATGTAAAATTATCTGTATATGTCTGCTAAGCATTATGATGACCATGGCTAATTTTTCACACCTTTCATTGATAAGTGCTATTCTTCTATGGCTTCTTTACCGTTCTGGTATAAATTTCTGCGTTCTCATCTGGGAACTTAAATACTTTTTTCTCATTCTGTTATTTGTTTTTACTATAAGGTCACTCGTTACCCCGGGTGAGCCTATACCTATATTAAAAATTTTGGGGATAGATTTTTTTGAGAAAACGAACATTGGAATGGTAAATCATATAACTATAACAATAGAGGGAGTTATTGATGGAGGTAAAGTTGCCTGGAGGTTTCTTGTAATAATGATTATGGGACTTCTTTTTTCATGTTCGACTCAGACTTCATCGCTCAAGGTTGCTGTAGCATGGTTTCTTAAGCCTTTTCCATTAATACCTGAAAAAAGAGTCGGAGTTATGGTTAGTCTCTTTGTCCGTTTCTTGCCTTTGATACTTGAAAAAGCACATGAGGTATCCGATGCACAGAAGTCAAGATGTGCCCATCTTCAGAAAAATCCTGTAAAGAGAATTAAAAATATAACCATCCCATTGCTTACAAAGGTCTTTAGCTGTGCTGATACTCTTGCTATTGCCATGGCCTCCAGATGCTATAATGAGGATAGAACAGAACAGAAAATTTTGAAATCAGGATATGAATTCTATTTTTATGCAGGTACAGTTGCTCTTTATGCATTTATTCTATTTTACAGAGCTCCATTGTTTCTCCATTGAATTCAACAATATCCCCTGCAAAAATTTTCTTTCTCTTTCTCTTTTCAATAAAGCCATTGACAAGTACCATACCGTTTTTAATGGCATGTTTCGCCTCTCCTCCACTTAAGACAAGGTTTTCAAATTTCAGAATTTTACATAGCTCAACGGGCTCTTGTTCAATGCTCACCAATCGATGAACTACTGACTTCATATCGGGGCATATTGGAGATAATATTCTATGCTCTAATCTTTTTTCGGTTGTTTTTTTTTCCATTATGGCATCCACTCTTGTTTAGTTTGATGTGAAAACCCTGGTCCTCTGGGCTAGGTTATTTAGTCTATTCTTGAATTCAGTTTATTAGCATTCCTTAATTTTTTAACTGTCGCACCTCGTCAAGGGAAGTTCAAGTTGATTTTATGTTCATTAAATTGTATATGTTATCGTCGTAAAAAAGTCCTGTTCATATTACTATTTTATTGAAAATATATAGCAGAAGAGAAAATAGTTAGTAGAACTGTGTGTAATCGTACTAAAAAATATTGAAAGCGAATGTAGTGACATGCTATTGACTGTAAACTCGCATAACCCACAGCCCAGGCTGATTTCAAAAGTAGTTGAGTTGCTCAAAGATGGATGTGTTATTGCCTATCCAACCGATACTTTTTATGGAATAGGTTGTGATATTATGAACAAGAAGGCCATAGAACGCGTCTATCAGTTGAAGAACAGAGATAAAAATGAGCCGTTCAGTTTTATATGTTCTGACCTCAAGCATATCAGTGAGTATGCAAAGGTCTCAAATTTTGCATACAGGAATATGAAACGGGTTCTTCCTGGCCCCTTTACTCTGATACTTCCAGGATCAAAAATGGTACCCAAAATAATGCTTACTAAACGTAAGACAGCAGGTATAAGGGTTCCTGACAATAATATAGTCCTGGCTATTGCAAGAGAGCTTGGGCATCCTGTTTTATCCACCAGTGCAAGTGATTCCAACGGTGCTGTTTTTAGTGACCCCTCTCTTATACATGACCATTTTGCAACTCTGCTTGATGCGGTGATTGATGGAGGGGCTGTCCCCAATGTGGCTTCAAGTGTAGTTTCACTAATTGATGACGTACCTGAAATAATCCGCTACGGTGCCGGAGATGTGAGCGTTTTTGAATAGGGATGTGATAATCTTCCTGAAAAATTCAGTTTTGTCCTCTTCTGGATAGACGATCTTTATTTTGCCCTCAATTCCGGCCAGTTCTCCGGCCAGTTCAATAGCATCATCAAGGTTGCCAAGTTTGTCCACAAGGTTAAGAGATAATGCAGATTCTCCTGTATATATACGTCCATCCGCAAGTTTTGACATGGTTTCTATGTCAATATTTCTTCCCTGGGCAGCATCTCTGACAAACTGCATATGAATTTCGTTGACTACATTTTGAAGCAGTTTTCGTTCGTTATCCTTTATATCTCTCATTGGTGATCCCATATCTTTGAATTCCCCACTTTTGATCACCACCGGGATAAGGCCTATTTTTTGAACAATCTCCTGAAAATTGGCATACTCCATTATTACGCCAATGCTTCCTGTAATTGTGCCCGGGTTTGCTACAATACTGTCACACGATGCTGCTGCATAATATCCGCCGGATGCCGCTACAGAACCCATTGAGGCAACAACTGTCTTTGTCTTTCTGGTTTTCATGATTTCCCGATATATTTCCTGAGATGGACCTACCCCTCCGCCAGGAGAATCTATTCTTATGACAATAGCTTTGATCGAACTTCTTTCCCTGAAAATTTTTATATTTTCAATAGTCTCTTTTGAAGAGAGGATCGGGCCGGTCATCTCAATTATTCCAACATTGGCATCTGTGCTAATGTCCAAGGCATTAAAATTTGATTTCATCAGTGTTGTACTACCTGCTATCAGTACTACCAGAAATAGCATGAATAGAGCAGAGATAGTACTCATAATCAGTGTAAAAAAAAGGAACGGGTGTCTCCTTGAAAACATAATCAATATTGTCCTGTATAAAAAATGTTAACTTATAAAAAAAGCCGGATGCAGAGTCTCCTCTGTACCCGGCCCTACAATTTAGTATTAAACGGGCATGTCTATATTTCACCCACCCCGAATTATGAAAACCATAAACCCATTTTCATGGTAAACAACCCACATTGAGCACTCTATATATAACTACTTGAAATAATTGAATTGTAATTTTTGGTTAAAATTAACCACTTATAATAAAATCAATAGGTTATATCGTTTGCTGCTCAATGTAGGAACAAGACTATTATTTTCTGGTTAAAATCAGATTACTTATCTTCTGCTTTTGCAGCTTCCTCAAGGTTATCCCTGAGTAATTCACCAAAAGATGATGTGGCAGGTTTAACATTTTTAACGAAATCCTGTATGTGATCCTGCTCTTCTTCTACTTCAAGACGTTTGATGGACAGTCCGATGCGTCTTTCATCGCTGTTTATATTCATTACTCTGGCTGTAATGGCTTCACCAGTCTTGAACTGATCTACAGGGGTTTTGATCTTCTCTTTGCTGATTTCAGAGACATGTACAAGACCTTCTATACCCTCTTCAAGCTCTACAAATACGCCAAAGTCTGTGACATTGGTGATCATTCCTGAGATTTCAGTACCTACTCTATAACGCTGTCCAACCGTTTCCCATGGGTCGGGCTGGGTCTGTTTGATGCCAAGTGAAAAGCGCTCACTTGCTTTATCAATATCAAGTACAACCGCTTGAATAATGTCGTTCTTTTTATAAACCTCGGAAGGGTGTTTGATACGTTTTGTCCACGATATATCAGAAATGTGAACCAGACCATCAATATCATCATCAATTCCAATGAAAAGACCAAAATCAGTTATGTTTTTGATTTTACCCTCAATTACCGTTCCCACAGGGTATTTTTCGCTGATAACTTCCCATGGATTTTCTACAGTCTGTTTAATACCAAGAGAGATTCTGCGGTTGTCTGGTTTGAGGTCAAGTACAACAGCTTCAACCTCTTCACCTACTGACACCATCTTGGATGGGTGACGAACTTTTCTTGTCCAGGACATTTCAGAAACATGAATGAGGCCTTCAACACCCTCTTCAAGTTCCACAAATGCACCATAGTCTGTAAGGCTTACAACCTTGCCTTTTACTTTTGATCCAACAGGATATTTGCTCTGGGCAGTTGTCCACGGATCTGGAGTAAGCTGTTTCATGCCAAGAGAAACTCTCTCTTTTTCAAAGTCAAAAGAGAGTATTTTAACCTTGATTTTGTCGCCAACAGAGAAAAGTTCTGAAGGATGTTTTACTCTGCCCCAGGATATATCTGTAATATGGAGAAGGCCGTCAACACCGCCAAGATCTACAAAAATACCATATTCAGTAATATTTTTGACAACACCCATCATTACTTTGTCATTTTCAATGGAGTCAAGAGTTTCGGTTCTGGCCTGTTCACGCTGATTCTCAAGGATAATGCGTCTGGACAGGACTATATTGCTTCTTTTTCTGTTGTATTTGAGAACTTTGAATGTGTAGGTCTGGCCTACCATCTCATCCATGTTGCGTATGGGGCGAAGATCTGCCTGGGATCCAGGCAAAAATGCAGGAAGTCCAATGTCAACAGAGAAACCACCTTTTACGCGGCTTGTAATTACTCCCTCAATTATGCCATCTGATTCATATATATCCTTAATTGCATCCCAGACCTTTACCTTGGCAGCTTTTTCTTTGGATAGAATTACAGTCTCTTCTTCCTCATCCCACACCTCAACCATAACTTCAACTTCGTCATTAAGGTTGACATTTACATTGCCCTGCTCGTCCCTGAATTCATGAATTGCGATCTGCCCTTCAGATTTGTAGCCTACATCGACAAGTACGTGATCCCGATCCACAGCAATAATGATTCCGGTTACAACCTGTCCTTCTTCAAAGCGTTTAAAGCTTTCTTCATAAATACCCATCAATTCATCCATTGTCTCTTCGCCTGTCAGTACAGGTTCGGATTTCTGGCTCTCTTTCACTTCTTCGGCAGTCTCAATTTCTTCAGTGTTCATGTTGTTGTTCTCGTTAGTTTCAGCAATGTTGTTATTCATTAATATTATTCTCCCTAAACAGTATTTTATACCCTTATCAGCAATATGGACAAATCTTATCGCCAATACTGTTAAGAGTATAATTTATTACATATACCAGAAGGGAAAATGGAAAACAATCAAAAATCAACAAAAAATAAAAAAAATATGGAAAAAAAATTATCTTGCGGTGATATAGGAAAGTATCTTGTCAACAACTTCATCAGGAGCAAGATCTGTTGAGTCGATCATAATAGCATCGTCAGCCGGTTTGAGCGGAGCCTCTTCTCTTGATGAATCATTCTGGTCTCGTTTTGATATTGCCTCTTCAACCTCGGCAAGAGTCTGTGTGTGGCCTGCATCACTCTGTTGCAAGATATCTGCGTTATTATTTTGGCTGTATCTTCTGATTGCCCTGATTTTTAGATCTGCAAAAAGAAAGAACTTATGGTCAGCATCCGGAAATACAACAGTTCCCATATCCCTGCCTTCAAAGACAGCATCACTGTTTCGGGCAATCTCCCTTTGAAAACCCAAAAGAGCATGACGTACCAGAGTTTTTGCAGATACATCAGAGGATAGTTTGGTTATTTCTGGGGTTCTTATATAATCTGTAATATCTTGTCCAGAGCTGAAAAGCCGGGGCGTTCCGCCTGTTTGAAGTTTAAGATCAAATGAAAGTGATGAAAGAAGTGCTGAAAGCTCTTCATCATCTTGCCAGTTCACGCTGCATCGGCAAACTTCGTAAGCCACTGCACGGTACAGAGAACCAGTATCCACATAGACACAGCCTAAACGGGAGGAAAGCTCTTTGCTCACAGTTGTTTTACCAGCACCGGCAGGCCCGTCAATTGTAATTATTTTTGTTTTGCTTTTCATTACCTGCTATAAATGCTCCTTGTGTAGCTATGTTGTCGCCATATTTTGACCAGTTTGTTGCCATATTCTGACCAGTCAGAATTATGAAAAAAATATATTTTCACGGTCAACGTGCTTGTTTGAAGATTTTCCATGCAACAGATTCTGTTTCTGTTTGACGAGTTGATATCAAACAGGCTGTTAGTCAAACAAGTTGTTAGATCAAACAGGCTGTTCAAGAACCTTTTTCAATGCCGAAATAAACGCCTGGTTCTCCTCTGGAAGGCCGGCACTGATTCTAAGGCATGACGGAAAACCGTAAGATTTCATGGAACGGGTGATTATGCCGTATTTGAGCATCTCCTTAAAAACTTCTGTCGCATCTCTTCCAACATCCAGAAGGAAAAAATTGGCCTGTGTAGGAAAGGTTTTAATGTCCATTGCACAGAGCTGCTTTCCAAGTTCGTCAATACCATTATGCATTGTGCCTATTGCTGATTCAAGAAACTCATGATCATCAAGAGCGGCCGAAGCAGCCACCTGGGCAAGAGAGTTCACATTAAAAGGCTGTCTTATCCTGTGGAGCACAGATGCTATTTCTGCGTCCATTACGCCATACCCAACCCTGAAGCCGGCAAGCCCGTATGCCTTGGAAAAGGTACGCAAAGAGACTATTCTTGGATCAAACAGAGGTTTTGCAAGGCTGTTGAAGATTTCAGGATCTCTTGCAAATTCAATATATGCCTCATCCACAATCACCATTACATCCTCTGGAATTTTTGCCATAAACTCCTTGAACTGCACGGTTGTAATATGACTTCCGGTCGGGTTGTTAGGGTTAGTAATGAAAATCATGGCTGTTTTTGAGGTAACTGCCTCTGCCAGAGCATCAAGGTCAATGTCAAGTCCTTTTAAGGGTATCATGACAGGAGTTCCACCAGATGTTTTTACGGAGATCTCATACATCAGAAATGATGGAAGAGGCATTAGTGCCTGCCTGCCTGATCCAAGAAAAGCATGGGCAAGCAGGGCTATAATATCGTCCGAGCCGTTTCCTACAATCACATTGTCAGCTTTTACGTTAAAACGTTCTGCAAGTTTTGCTGTAAGTCTGAAGGCACTGCCATCCGGATAACGGTTCATTGTACCAAGATGGTCAGCCATTGCCTTGACAGCTAAAGGAGATGGTCCGACAGGATTCTCATTGGAAGCAAGTTTTACAATATTTTTGATGCCGTACTCACGCTCAAGTGCGTCAATTGGCTTGCCAGGTTCATAGGGCTTGATTGACATGATATAATCAGGAACATTGAGTTTCATAAAATTCTCCAAGGAAACCCCCTATCCCTTTAAGGTAGGGGGCGTTGACTATAGAACTTAGGAAAAAACAGTCATAAGATTAAGGCTGTAATAAAAATTTAAGATATGATAGAAAGTTTCATAAAGATGGTTCAATTAAAATATAAGTCAAGCAATTTATTGGGCTTTTGGTTTCTTGTCAACTTTTTTGATTAAATTCAGGATATAAATATGCGAACAGGTTCACCTCCCCGTGTAATGACAGGTCTTGAAAACCTCTGTTTCAATCCTATCACAGGAAAAAAACTTAAAGGCAGGCGACTGGGGCTGCTTTCCAACCCCGCGTCAATTGATTCTAACTTCAGACATGCTTCCAGGGTAATAAACCAGATATACCCAGGTCAGCTCAAGGCTTTGTTTTCACCCCAGCACGGTTTTCACGCAGAAAAACAGGATAACATGATAGAGTCTGATCATGCTCTGGATTCTCTTCTCAATATTCCGATATTCAGCCTTTACAGTGCCACCCGAGTTCCCACAGAAGAGATGTTTGAGCTGATCGACACACTTGTAGTTGATATTCAGGATGTTGGCACACGGGTATATACATTTATTTATACAATCTCATACTGTCTTGAGGCTGCGGCAAAGTATGGAAAAGAGGTGGTGATTCTCGATCGTCCAAACCCTGTCGGAGGATTGGCTGTGGAGGGAAATATCCTCAAACAGAACTACTCATCATTTGTCGGAAGATTTCCCATACCTATGCGGCACGCTCTTACTGTTGGGGAGATTGCAACCCTTTTTAATTCAAGGTTTATTGCAGGAGAAGAGAGTATTGCAGAGCTGGGGAAGATCGTGGGGGGAAAAAAGAGTGCGGAAAAAACGAAAGTTTCGGGGAAAAAGTGTGATTTGAAAGACATTC
>JADGBC010000170.1 GCA_015231705.1 Desulfamplus sp.
AGGAACAGATATTTAAAAAAAGGGGGACACCATGACAGACAAACTTGGTATTCAAAAAGATTCAAATAATCAGATAGTAGACAACAGCAACAAGATTCTCGTTGCTCTGGACGGTTCAGAAAGGTCCATGAAAACCGTTGAGTATTTATACGATTTTGAACCCTTCCGCAATAAGGAGATAGTTCTCTTTCACATCTTCAGTGATGTTCCAGAATCTTACTGGGATATGGGAAAAACGCCATTCACCCGTAACGGTGCGGCCAAGATAAAAGGGTGGGGAGTACAGAGAAAAATTACCATGGATGAGTTCATGGAGAGGGCAAAGAGCATGCTCATATCCGCAGGCTATAAACCAGAGGCGATTACAATTAATATTAAAGTTCGCAATAAAGGTATTGCACGGGATATAATAGCAGAGGCAGGCAAAGGATATTTCGCACTTCTCTTGAGAAGGCGAGGATATGGAGCTTTGCTTCACATGATAATGGGAAGCACAACCACAAAAATAGTTGAAAAACTCTACGCGACTCCTGTCTTGATTGCGGGATTAAACAAGATCCGCCATTCAATTCTTATAGGACTTGACGGTTCTGATGGGTCTGAGCATGCAGTTGAATTTACCGCTAAAACTATAGCCAAAGGCCATTGCAGAGTTGTGCTCTGTACTGTACTCAGAGATTTCGATATCTATGCTGGAGACAGAAATCGCACTGATATGTCAGATTGTGTGGACTGTGTATTTGACGATGTGGAGACCTCAATGAGACGGGCATCAGAAATTCTTCAGAAATATGGCACGAAAGCATCTGACATTGAAAGAAAAATCATAACAGGTGTCGGGACAAGGGCTGGTGCCATTACCAGAGCTGCGGAAGAGGAAAAATGTGACACCATTGTACTTGGTCGAAGAGGGCTTTCCAATGTTAATGACTTTGATATCGGACGTGTAAGCTGGAAGGTAATTCATACTGCAAGGGAAAAGACAGTATGGATCATCTGATGTTTTGTTCAATCAAGGGAAATGACGGTATGGTCATCTGATGTTTTTTTCAATCGATGATGAAGCAGAGGCAAGGCATGCCTTGTCTCTGCCAAACCACTGAAAATAACCGGCACGGCCGGAGCGGGATATTGGCTTTCGGCCACAATGAACAATGAAATTCAAATAAGCACAGCTATTTAAAGAGATTTTCACATAAAAAGGAGGCCTTATGACTACATTAAAATTACACAGCATGTTTAACCCCGAAGCCGTTGCTGTTGTCGGAGCCTCCAATAAACCCGGCACTGTCGGTGCCTCAATCATGAGAAATATTGTTTATAGCGGCTTTAAGGGCAAAATCTTTCCTGTTAATCCTGAATATAAAGAGATTATGGGATTTAAATGCTTTCCTGATGTGACAGCGATTTATACAGATAAAGAGGATCGTACGATCGAAGGTGCAGCACGTTCACCTATAGATACCATAGCAGTGATAGCAACACCTATAGATACGGTTCCAACCGTGGTTGAAGCCTGTGGAATGGCCTCAATGGCAGGTGCGGTTATAATCTCTTCAGAGGTTGGATTGCCGGTCAAAACAGAAAAGAACAGATCGCCACAAAGATACGAGAAGAGCCTTGAATATATATATGAAAATGGCTCGGGCAAGCAGCAGAGAGCTGTTTATGCTGAAATTATGGCTGCGGCACAAAAGTATGGGATTCGTATTCTTGGCCAGGACTCCATTGGCTTGATGAACACAGCAAAAGGTTTGAATGCCGGTTGTGCTCACATTGCACCAATGCCAGGCAAAATAGCTTTTTTATGCCAGAGTGCCACGGTCTCA
Source organism: Desulfamplus sp. (assembly GCA_015231705.1). GTDB lineage: Bacteria > Desulfobacterota > Desulfobacteria > Desulfobacterales > Desulfobacteraceae > Desulfamplus. The sequence continues at coordinate 1,830 of JADGBC010000170.1, forward strand.
AGCTATGTTTTGGATCTTTCTGTTAGGGAAAATATCGGATTCAGCCACTTTGCAGCTCTTGGATCAATGATAGATATAGATTTTGCAGACATGATTGACTATTTAGGGTCACTGAACTCTGTGGATAGTATTTTTATGTATGTAGAGGATATTCCCAATATCCGAAACTTCATGAGTGCCGCAAGGTCAGTCTCTCGGATAAAACCTATAATTGCCGTAAAATCCGGCAAAACAGGTGCTTTTTCAGATAAGGACAGTGTGTATGATGCGGCGTTCAGGCGTGCGGGAATTCTCAGGGTACGCGATTTTCAGGAGATGTTTGACTGTGCACAATTTATCTCAAGGCAAAAACGCCCAAGAGGCTCAAGGCTCACAATCATAACCAACTCTAACGGGGTTGGCAATATGGCTGTGGATGCTCTTAATTCCTATGGAATTGCTCTGTCGGGGTTGGATAGCCTCACCATTGATCAGCTCAATCAGTATCTTCCAGCCAACTGGAGCAGAGAAAATCCTGTTAATATTCCATCTGATGCACCTCCTGAAATCTATCTTAAAGCGGCACAGATATGTGCGGATTCTATTGAAACAGATGCTCTTTTGCTGGTGGCCTCTCCCACAACAGTTCTTGACCCCGAGGTTCTGAGCGACTCCCTGGGTGAATATCTGAAAAGTGCGAAATGCCCTGTATTTACAACCTGGATGGGTGGATCATATGACAGAGGGCCAGATAACACCAAAGCTGTTATAGCTTATGATACACCAGAACGTGGAGTCCGAGCATTTGCCAACTTATGCCAATATGTCAAAAATATTGAGATGCTTCAGCAGATTCCGATCAGACGCGACAAGCGTCTGATCATAGACAGCAATTGTGCTAAGTCTATTATTGATAATGCCCTGGCACAAAAAGAGTCTGCCATTCTGACAGATATGGAGGCAAAGGCATTGGTGCAGTCATATGGCATTAGAGTCCACAGAACAGAACTTGCCGTAACATTAGATGAGGCAATCTCCATTGCAAGAGATATGTGGTATCCGGTCATGCTCAGAATCTGCTCCCGTGATATTCCACGATTATCAGATGCAGGTGGGGCAATGCTGAACCTGAATAGCTGTGAACAGGTAGAGCAAGCGTTCATAAAAATAATGGAAAATGCCAGACAATATTCTCAAGATGCCCATATAATGGGTGTTTTGATTCAACCCATGGTGACAGGTTCTGATTATGAATTGATGATGAGTGCAAAACAGGATAAAAATTTTGGTCCGGTAATCAGTTTTGGCATTGGAGGCTTGATGACCAATATCATCAAGGACACTTCTATGGCCTTGCCACCATTAGACAATCTTCTGGCACGAAGGGTAATTGAAGATACGAGCATATCCAGGGTTTTCAAAGGACATCGCTACATAAAACCTATAGACAGTGAACTTATTGAAGATATGCTTATCCGTCTGTCTCGGTTAGTCACCGATTTTCCTGAAATTGAAGAGATAGAGATTAATCCTGTTATGATAAGCCATTCAGAACCGGTAGTGACTGGTGTGAAGGCCGTGGTTAAAAGATCAGCAACAGCAGCACCTATGCATCTGGTTATCAGCAGCTATCCTTTTGAGTATGAGACAGAAGATGAAACCATTGACAATGAAAAATTTTTCATCAGACCAATAAAACCAAGCGATGCACCTCTCATGGTTCAGCATTTTCTTTCGTTGTCGCCAAGATCGGTCTATTTCAGGTTCTTTACGCCGTTAAAGCAACTATCCCAGAGTATGCTTATAAGACTTACCCAGATAGATTATGATCGGGAGATTGCTCTTGTAGCTCTTATTGGAGAGGGTGATGAGCAGATTATGGCAGGTGTTGCCAGAGTCATTTTTGAACCGGACGGGAAAAATGGCGAATTTTCAGTTGTTCTGGCAGACAAGTGGCACGGCAAAGGAATAGGGGCATCTCTTCTCAAACAGTGCCTTTCGTTTGCTGCAAAAAAAGGGCTTGAAAGAGTCTGGGGAATTGTCCTTGCAGAGAACAGACAGATGCTTAAACTTGCCAAGAAACTTGGCTTCAAGGCTAAATATATAGCTGGTTCCACAGAGTGCGAGATTGATATCAATCTTGTGGGGATAAATTTTGAAACGATTTCTTAGTACTTCAGAGGGGATATGGTGATGCTGTACCGGTTACACCGCTTTGAAAAATCTAAGATAATCTATAATTATCGGCATGCTTCATTTGAGATCAAAAGTACTTTACACTTTTTGGAGGGCGATCCCCGAAAAAAGGTCATATCATTCAGGAAAGTGTAAAGTGGGAAATGAAACATGCCTAATTAGGCATCCTTCATATTCTTTCTGGTCATGACTAAACTATTTTTTATCGTTCTCTTTCAAAATAATCCTTGCATCCACAACGTGCAGCCCATCCTGATTTAGAATAACCGGGTTCAGATCCATCTCCTCAATTTCAGGATAGGACTCAATCAGCTCGGAGCAGATCAGAAGCAGTTTTTTAAGAGCTTTTTTGTCATATCCGGGCTGTCCTCTGACTCCGTCCAGAATAATTGAAGAACGGGTCTTGCTGATCATTTTTCTTGCGGATCTCTCAGATATGGGCAATACCCAGAAGGTGACATCTTTCATGATCTCCACCATGATGCCCCCAAGTCCATACATGATAACAGGGCCAAACAGATCATCTATTTTGGTACCGATGATAACCTCAAGGCCACTGGTTACCATGGGAGAGATTAAAACTCCCCTGATATCGGCATCTGGCTTGTAACTCCTTGCATTATCCATGATCTTGCGGAACGCCAGGCGGATATCCTCTTCAGTCTCAAGATCAACCTTTACCCCTCCAGCGTTGCTTTTGTGCAAAATATCCGGAGATACAATCTTGAGTACCACTTTGCCACCAATCTTGCGGGCAAGTTCAACCGCCTGATCTTCGGTTGTAGCAACAATATCTCCACAGACTGGAGCACCGTGCAGCTTTATAAGCTGTTTAGCTTCATGCTCCAGCAACACCCTTCTGCCTTCCTTTCTGGCTCTTTCAATGATATCTGTACCACCCTTTTTGGCTTTGGCTCCCCAGTTAAAGAAAAAGTTGGTTTTTGCCTGATAAGATGTAAGTGTATCACCGTATTCACAGAGGCTTGCAATGCACTTGCAGGATATATCAAGAGAGTCGTTCACAGGAATGTCGTAATAGCCAAGAAGTTCGATAGGGTGTGAGTTGTAGGAGCTGTAGAGGCTGTGAACCACAATTGGTTTGCTTCCCTTTTTTACCATTCTGCCAAGATGGTGAGCTGCCTCCTCTTCAGGAAAGGTGAGACTCTTGTCAAAACGGATACCGTAACCTCCAAACAGTCCTACAAGCAGCAACCCTCCGACATTTGGATCTTTTAAAATTATGCGGGCACAGTCAGCAAAAATTGAAGGGTCAGAGTCAGTACCTCCTGCCACATCAACAGGATTGATAACAGATGCAGATTCAGGAAGAATCTGACGAAGTTTTTTCTGGGTCTGCTCAGATAGAGTAGGCAGATTTATGCCGTAACCAGACAGAAGATCAGCGGCAATTGTTGCATGTCCTCCGCCATCAGCAAGTATGGCCACGTTATTGTTTTTTATTGGCGGCAGGCTTGACAGCGTCTCTGCAACCGGAAAGAGTTCATCTGAATTTTCGATTACAATAATACCGGCACGCTCAAATGCGGCTTTTGCAACTTCGCTCATGCCAGCAAGTGAGCCGGTATGAGATCCTGCCGATTTTCTGCCGGAATCTGACATGCCGCTCTTTAGAAGAATGATCGGTTTTTTCGTGGTGGTACGATATGCATGCTGCAGAAATTCTCTTCCCTGGCTCATGCCCTCAACATACATGAGGATCGATTTAGTATCAGGATCATTGGTAAAATAATCAAGGTATTCATGAAATTTTATGTCAGATTCATTGCCCACCCCCACATAGTAGGTAAACCCCTCATGTTTACGGATCATGGCTTCAGTAATCAGGGTCAAAGCCATGTTGCCGCTTTGGCAAACAAGAGCGATATTGCCTTTTGGGGCATTTTTTATTCCAACAAGATTCATGTTGGACTTCATGTTGATCATTCCAGAGGTGTTGGGGCCAATCAGCCTTACTCCATATTGTTTGGCAGTTTTGATCACCTCATTTTCAAGTTCGCGTCCCCGTTCCCCAAGTTCTCTGAATCCACCTGCAATAATGACAGCACCAGCAATGCCCTTTTCTCCGCACTCTTTTAAAAGAGATGGAATGGTTCTGGCCGGCGTGGTGATTAAAGCCAGATCAACACTCTGTGGAATAGACGTGACACTCTCATGACATTTAAGGCCAAGGATAAAGTCCTCTTTTGGGTTGACAGGAAAAATCTCACCTTCATATCCTTCTTCCTGAAGTGTCTTGATAGCCTGATATCCACGTTTTGTGGGACTCTTTGAGGCTCCTATGATTGCGACAGATGTAGCGTCCAGAATCTTTTTAAGCATGGTTCTATATCTCCTTGCAAGTATCGGAACAGGTGTCAACCATTCAGATGTTTGTTAGAAAATTCCTTAATTGATTGAAACTAATGTTGTGGGTCACTACTCTTTTCTCTTCTCAAATGTTTCAAGGGAGGCCTGACGCTCCTTTGTGGAGACACATGCGAGGCACGCCTCAACTTCATAGCTCATCAAAGCACTGAGGCTCACCTCTCCCTGGGCCATCAAAAGTCCCTTTTTTATCATTGCAAGAGAAAACGCGGAGTTGCTAACGATCTTCTTAGCCATTTTAAAGGTCTCTTCCATGAGTGCCTCAGGCAGAACAGCATAATTTACAAGCCCGATGGCCTGAGCCTCCACGCCTGAGATATTTTCCGCGGTAAACAGAAGCTCTCTTGCCTTTGCAGACCCGACAATATCCTGTAACAGACGAAATGCCCCGCCTGTCACAGAAGAGGTCACTCTGGCTTCAGGCGAACCTATCTGGGCATCAGATGCGGCAAAGCGTATATCGCAGGCCAGGGCAAGCTCATATCCAGAACCCAGTGCATATCCGTTGATGGCGGCAAGGGTTGGTTTTTCAAAATTGATTATTTTTCTTGATGCCTCCTGCAGGGCTTCAAGATATTTTCTGTAATCCTCAAGGCTTCGTCCTTTGGAATCTTTTAGATCCGCTCCTGTTGAAAATGCTCTTCCTTGCCCTGTAAAAACAAGGGCTTTGATCTGGTCATCATTTCTGACGATCTCAAGGGCATCCATGATTTCCAGCCACATCTGATGATTCATGGCATTGAGCACTTTGGGTCGGTTAAGGGTAATTACGGCGATTTTGTCTTTTTTTTCAAACATGATACATGTGTAGTCCAT
>JADGBC010000171.1 GCA_015231705.1 Desulfamplus sp.
CCCCTTCATGAAGCTATTATCCATAATGAAACAGGGAGACTTGTAGATTTCTTTGATGTTGATAGACTTGCAAGGAGTGTATGTGAACTTTTGGACAACTCTATGGAAAGATCAAAGCTTGGGGCAAACGCCAGAGAGTTTGCAAGGGGGCATATGACCTGAAAAGAACCTGTCTGCCAAGGCAAATTAATTGGATAGAAGACATTATCTGAAAGAGTGATGGAATATGTCAGGCATAGAATGTATTATCTATAGTTTTCCAGATAATTAAATTGGTGGAAATGCCGACTGAGACTACGGACAAAGGGTTTGTCTAACCAAAAGACTTTTCTGGAAATCTATATTAATCCTGAGCATCCTGATTCAGACAATTAGACAGAGTCACCACACCCTTGCCTTAAACTTATCATCATTTCGGATTTCCATTGTATCCCCGCTCTGGCACAGCACAGAAAAACCCTTTTTATAAGCATAAAGACCAACATTTTCCTGCATTACCATTGAAGCCACTGCTCCCATTACCTTCATATCGCGATAATGCGGAAACATTTTTTTTACTTTAGAAACTCTTTCAATATGTTCGTTCACATCATCAATAGATAGATTACTCTTGCACTCGACAACTACAAGCTCCCCATCATTTACAACCAATAAATCAATCTCAACCTCATCTCCGTCCCGCTTAACATGTACATCACGAGATACCTGATGCACATCAATCCCGCGTTCCTGAAACAGCTTCACTGCCGCCGGTCTGACCATCTCCTCTACAAACTCTCCAAGACGATTGCCTAAATCTCCTATTGAACTATTTACCTTCTCGATTTTAACTGCCAAATCCTGAAGCTTCCTGTCCGTCTCTTGAAACTTCCTGTCTGTCTCTTTATATAAATCTCTGACTTCCTTGAAAAAAGCAACCGCATCTAATGGTAATGCCTGTTCCATAATCCACCTCTCAATTCAATGGTTAAATGTATAATCTCATTATAACCACTTCCAACCATAAAAACAACAAGCCCCAAAAAATCTGAATCAGGATACCCACGATAAAGGGATAAGGCAGGATAAACCAATCCTGAAAATCCTTTAATCCTGACCATCCTGATTCAGACAACTTAGCGCCACCAAAAATCTGTCAATCATTTGTTATGCATTATCTACTCTTAGACAGCCATCACCCATATCTTTTCCCTTGCAAAATCTCCCCTCTCTGATTACATTACAAACATGAAAAACAACACGGATAAATCGGACAAAACAAACTGGCACCGCCTTTGGGGACTGATGGTTGCCCCGCTTTTTGAAAGGCTTAACTGTGAAGTAACAGTTGAACTTGACCTGTCAGTAAAAGTCCAACTCCTTGATATGCTTGTTGTAACAAGGCAGGAACCAATCAGCTTTGATGGCGTAAATCCTGATTACTATGAAGGATTTGAAAACCTGAACGAACACAACCTCATATCATTCAAGTCATTTAACGAATCCTTTAACATGGAAGCACTTGAGGAGTTTTACGGACATTTTACCAACTATAAAAAGATGGGCACTGTGCCAAGAAGTTAGACTATGCAAAATTGTTGTCAAAAAAGTTTTAAGTAGACCTAAAATGCTCTACAAAATAAATTTTTTCCCCGTTATGAAGGAAGGATTCTAAGCATAGAGGCGTTCATTATGATGATGATTCCTCCATCCTAACTTCTTCGCACAGTACCGAATTTATACGGAAGTATTAAAAGACCGTGCATTAGGACTTCCGCCTATGAACAGGCTGCTTGCCCGACGGCTCATGCAGCAGACCAAAGCGTACACGCTCTTAAAAGGATACAGAGACACAGAAGACGACCTCACCCACAAAAGGATAATTTTATGAAAACGAATAACGATAACTTAGAATCATTGAATTTGAATATAGAAGATCTGCTGGCTGAGGCTGCTGAGCTGATAAAAATGATTAATTCAGATGTCATCAAAAATATGAAAGAAGAGCATCAGATTGAATTTGAACAACATGCTCAAAATTTAGAAAGGATAAAATACGAGATTCAAAATAGAACGGAAAAGACTCAAAATGGAACAGAAAAGAGTGGAACAGAGGAGACAGAATCAGTTGCTTCAGGGGCACATGAGGCAATTCAGGATATTTTAGAAGCCATGAGAGGCATGACAAAATATCTCTCATGATTCGCATATCTCCTCCTGATTCCCATCTGACTGATTTTTGTTCCTGTTCTTAATTTTTATACAAGGAGATTTTATGAAAATACACCTCGCTGCACCAAAAATAAGCAAGGTCACAACCTTCGTTGTGACCATCAGGGCATGGCCGTTATCAAGAGGGTGTTAGCTGTTGGCTATCCTCATTGTAGAAAATGAATTTTTGCGACAGAAGAGACGGAATGGATAATATATGGATCCAAGAGTAAAACGGGCAAGAGATAGCTGGTGAAATCTGCATGGAGTAAAATCAGGACCTTGTGGCGGAGAGAGAGGGATTCGAACCCTCGGTACCCGTTAAGATACACACGCTTTCCAGGCGTGCACCTTCAGCCACTCGGCCATCTCTCCGCAAAAAATATGTTGGCAGTAGATATACTTTCTGGGTTTATATGTCAAGTATTTTTCAGATCCTGAAAGATCCATTCTGATTTTCAGGAGTCGAGGTTGCCACGCAAACTCTACGGCTGTTTGATACCTTTAACCAGTACAAGTTTTGGACTGCCACCTTTTTTTGTGTGGAGATATTTTACAGAGAGAGGTTTGATTGCATGTATATCCATGGAAGAGATCAGCTCATTCAGGCGATTGACAGGATAAATCAGGTTTAATAATCCTTCTGGCTTGAGAAATCGGGCAGCAGATAATAGCAGTTCATCAAGAGACAGGGTTACTTCGTGGCGTGCAATTGCTTTTTGAATATCAGGATTGAGTCTTCCGCTCCCCCTTTTTTTATAGGGCGGGTTAGAAATCACCCTGTCAAATTGACCACCTGTATTTGAGAAGCCAAATTTTCCATCTATGTCTGAGCGGCTGATTTTTTTGATATCGTCATTAATTAACCTGATTCTGTCTGAAAGCTGATTTGCCTCAAAATTTTGTCGTGCCATATTAGCAAGCTCTTTTTGTATCTCCACAGCTGTTATATGTATATGGGAATATTTAAAGGCAAGAAGCAGAGGCATGATTCCGCAGCCTGTACCAATATCCAATATTCTCTCGTTGCTTTCAGGTACTATGTCTGAAACCAATAAAAAGGGATCTATGGAGAATCTGTACCCCTCTTCAGGCTGTATAATCCTGATATTTTCTATAAAGTCACTATTTTTAACAACGTCGCTATATTCAGCTAATTCACCATGCTCGGCTAATTCACTATGTTCGGTTAATTCGATATTTTTAACATATTCGATGCTTTTAGCAGATTCTGATAGTTGAGTTGTGTAGCTTTGCAATTAGTTATGCACCTTTGCAATTTTAAATCTGATCTCCTTTACCATTTCGCACTCAAGTATCTGGTTGAGTTTGGCAACTATATCCTGTTTGAGAAATGTAAGCTGTTGCATCCAGACAGAGCTTGAGACATTCACAATCAAAATTCCATCTTTAAATGCTCCAGGTTTTGCCTCTCTGGCAATGGTCTCACCCACCGACATATGCCACAAATCCCATATTCTGGTCATGCCTGTATCAGCACTTGGTCTGAAATTTTTCAACGCACTCTCAAGGATATCACCTACATGTGTCATTTGACTTTTCATTTAGAACTCCTCTTGAATTATTTTTCTGATTTGAGTCGAGGTAAGAGCCACTGGATTACCCCTCATGCTGCTTGACAGCTCTGCCTGTCTTGAAAGCAGAGTGATTTGTGATAAATCAGGTTTAGGGCAAGCTATCTTTCGTATATTCATATATCTTACAAGCTCATCAATATAGTTGACACCATCGCGATAATCCGCATTTTGATTGCCAGTCAATAATCGTGCAATCTGATGATATTTATTAATTGCTGATGCCAAATAAGCATTGGGCTCATGGCTATCATTCTGATTAATATTTTCAGAGCCTTGTTCGTATAACCTCTTTTCAAGTACTGAAATATTTTCAGTCATAACAGAGCCAAGAAGACGGGCACATATAACCCCGTGAGATGCATTGATCATACCACCCATAGGGCCTGCAATGCCATGAACAGCTCCAAGTTTTGCATTGGCAAGAGTAATTCCGCTCAAAAGAGCAGCAATAGACATGTCAGATCTTGCTTCAATGTTATCTGGCTCATCATAGGCTTTTTTAAATGATCGTGAAACCATTGTTATGCCATCTTTGCACAGGGCATCTGTGATCGGGTTTGCAAATCGGGAGGTAAATGATTCAATTAGCTGGGTAAGAGCATCCATACCTGTGGATGCCGTAACTTCCGGAGACATGGAGAGCAAGAGTTGCGGATCAATCACAGCAATAGAAGGATACATGGCCTGGCTCCTTAAACTCACCTTAACATTGTGTTCAGAAGATGAGATAACAGCGTTGCATGTAACCTCTGCACCTGTTCCAGAGGTGGTGGGAATTGCTATCATAGGCAGCGGTTTTTCAGTCAGAGGGCGGCCTTTCCCAATTACCTCAAGGTATTGCATTATATCTTGCGTGTTTGTCGCCATTGCCGCTATGGCTTTGCCCGCATCAATTACACTTCCTCCACCAACCGCAACAATAAAATCAACTCCTGCTGTTTTTGCTGTTTGAGCACCTTTTACAATATCATCTATAGATGGTTCTCCTGGCTGTTCTATAATCTTATGAGAAATGCCGGAATGGCTCAGATTTCGGATAATGTGGTCAGCTCTGGAGCTCTTTTTTCCTGTTATCAGAAGTGCTTTTTTGTATGAGGCAAGAAGATGCTGGGCAATATAATCAGCAAGGTTCTTTGAGGTACCATGTCCGAAAATTATGTTGACGGGTGAAAAAAATGTAAAATTCAATATTCCTCCTGAAATTTTGGATTTTGATAGTTTTCTAATTTATCAATAAGTCATAAGACATCAACGAGTCATCAGATTTGAAAAATTCGATTCTTAACCATCATCTTGACGTAACCATTTAATGTGCTATTATCAGCATTTCAAAAAAAAATAAACCATGTTCAGGAGAATTCAAATGTCAGAAGAAGAGGGTTTTGAGGAAGACGGCTTTGGCAATTATCAGATAGATAGCTTCGGCAAAGGTAAACTGGCGAAAGACAAATTCAGGTCAGAAGAAGATGATATGCAGGATGAAGATCTCCAGAGTGAAGAGAATTTTGCAGATCTGTTAGACTCCTATGATGCAGAAGAGAGTCATGATATTCGACAAGGTGACAAAATCAATGGAACAATTATCTCCATAGGCAAAAACAGTGTCTATATCAGCACGGGTTCAAAAAGCGATGGTGTGGTTGAAAAGGCAGAGCTTTTAGATGAAAATGGAGTTTTGCCTTATACTGTTGGTGATAAACTGAGCCTTTATGTAGTATCTCGAAATGAGAGTGAAATCATTCTTTCCAGAGCTCTTTCCGGTGCCGGATATGCATTTATGCTGGAAGATGCATCTTTGAACCATACACCGGTTGAAGGAAAGGTGTCAGGTATTATAAAGGGAGGTTTCAGCATTGAGATTATGGGTAAGAGGGCATTTTGTCCTGTCAGCCAGATGGATATCCGATATGTTGAGAATCAGGAAGATTATCTGGGGAAAACGTTGAGTTTTCTTATCACCCGTTTTGCTGAAGGGGGCAAAAATATTGTGGTCTCCAGACGAGATCTTCTGAACAGGGAAATACAGGAGAGCAGAGAGATATACCTCAAGACAATTGCAGAAGGTGATATAGTCCAGGGAAAGGTGAGTAAAATCATGCCATATGGAGCATTTATTGAACTTTCTCCAGGGGTTGAAGGTATGGCACATATCTCTGAGTTGAGCTGGTCCAGGGTGGAAAAAACATCAGAGGTACTGGTTCAAGATGAGCTTGTCAATGTAAAGATACTCAAGATAGAGACTAAGGAGGGTGCTGATGTTCCCAAAATATCGCTCTCTGTTAGAAAGACCACTCAGGATCCCTGGGATCGTGCTGAACAGACCTTTTCAACAGGGCAGCAGTTGACTGGAAAAGTGGTCAGATTGGCACCGTTTGGTGCATTTGTAGAAATAGCCCCTGGTGTGGATGGTCTTGTCCACTTAAGTGAAATGAGCCATACCAAAAGGGTGCTCAAGGCAGATGATATACTTGAGCAGGGGCAGATGGTACAGGTGGCTGTAAAGGATATTGATCTTAAGAACAAACGGATATCCCTCAGCATGAAAGATGCACATGGTGATCCCTGGAATGGTGCTGAGTTAAGATATCCGGCTGGAAGTATTGTGGAGGGCAAGGTTGAAAAAAGAGAAAAGTTCGGTCTGTTCATAAACCTTGAGCCAGGTGTTACTGGCCTGTTTCCAGGTTCTGTCATGGCAAAAGCAACGGAAACTTCAAGTTACGACAAACTGAAACCAGGAGATATGGTCAAAGTAATGATATCTGAGATAAGCGAGGAAAGCAGGCGGGTCAGTCTTGCTCCACCTGATGCAAAAGAGGGTAGTGACTGGAAAAAATTTGCAGAGAGTGAAAATAAGGTTGAAAGTGTTGGAAGCATGGGTGCTCTTCTCATGGAGGCCATGAAAAAGAAGTAAGTGTAGATTTTTGGCATCCTTCATTTGCCAGTTGACACTTTATTTAACCTCATCCCTATTTCCAGGGAATTTTTTCAAACAAAGTATCAATTACTTTTAAGGTAATATGTAAGGATGCCAGACTTTTTATGTTCAATTTCTGTAGGGGCGTAGAGTAGCTACTGCATCGTCAAGGCTAAAAATTAGGGTTGAGTCTATTTGAACTGTTTGCAGACAAGCACCTGTCGAACAAGAATAACCCTAAAATTGGTGTGTCCAAATCCTGCTATTTTAAGCCATTTTTTTAGATCACGATTTGGGCCTGCTCTGATTAAAATTTAATATCTGGGCACATTGTTGGGATCATGAAAGGCAGAGTTAAAATCATCATCGC
>JADGBC010000172.1 GCA_015231705.1 Desulfamplus sp.
AACAACATAAATGGGAAATATCCTCTATCTGGTATTTTAATGACTTAAAAAAATGATATATGAGGAAAAAACAATTATGAAAATTTTAGTAAGCTATGACACCGATGTCAGAACATCAGCAGTGATGGATCTGGCTCTTAAAAAGGCTAAACAGTCTGGTGCTTCTGTATTTCTTTTGAAAACATGTGATTCTGATGCCCCACAGGAAGAGATTATCGAAGTTGAGAAAAAACTCAGTTACCATAAAGAGGCCTTTGATCAGCAGGGTGTTCAGTGTGAAGTTCATGTTCTTATCAGGGGGCTTACGCCAGGAGAGGATGTTGTACGATTTGCCAAGGAAAAGGCTGTTGATGAAATTATATATGGGATACAAAAAGAGTCAAAAGTTAAAAAACTGGTTTTTGGCTCCAATGCTCAATATATAATTCTGGAAGCCCACTGCCCTGTTCTGACTGTGAAATCGATATAAACTTTCATGGCCATTATGCTGCCACCCCGAATTATGAAAATCAGCAGGCATTTTCATGGTAAAAGTTTATGTGAAAGCCTTTTGACAAAGCTGCAATCCTGAGGCTTTACTTCTTAGTTGTGTCCATCATCAAGGCATGGCCGCTATAAACATAAAACCCTCTATCCACATACACCTTTGGATAGAGGGTTTTTGCTTTTATGAAACAGACAGATACTTTTTATAAGGTTGATAGATATTTTTTACAATACTGATCAATGCCTTTGTAAGTGCTCAACAAACCCTGCCTTTACGAAACTGGTTGATACTCTTTGTTCTTCCCAATAGATATAATGACAAGACCGCAGAAGATCAACAATGAACCAGCAGCCGATGTAAGGGTAAACTGCTCTCCAAGAAGAAGTACACCCAAAAGGCATCCTGTAAGAGGCTCTGCAAGCATTATTATAGAAGTGTGAGAAACAGGCACGGTTGAAAGCCCTGTCGCAAGAAGCAGATATGGTGTAGCAGTAGCTATCAAGCCAAGATAGAGTATTACCGCAAGTCCGTCACGAGTCATAACTTGAGTCAGATCTTCGGTCATCAGCTTTGGCGTGACAAGAAGTGCTCCCACGCACAAAATTATTGCGATACCAATTGCCGGCGACCTGCCCTCAATAACCTTTTTACTCCCTACAAGCGAGACCGCATATCCAAACCCTGCACCGGTAGCCAGAAGAATACCTATGATGTCAATCTTAATCTCACCACCGGCAGCCCCAAGAATTACACATCCTGAGATGGCAAGAGTTGAAGCCGCTGCCCAACTTAAACTTAGACGCTCTTTGTGAAAAATGGCACTGAGCCCCCCCGCAAAAACAGGTGCGACACATATTGCTATTATTGTCCCAAGGGCAACACCGGTTCTTGCAACTGCATCAAAAAAGCAGAGCTGAAACATTACAACCCCGCATGCAGCAATAAAGGTGGGGATAATCGGTGGCCTGAAAGAGAGAGGATTTATCCTGCCAAAAAGTGATGTCAGAATAAGCAGGGCCGGACCTCCTATAACGAGCCTGAGGCAACCAATAGCGGTCGAAGAAATACCCTCCGGTGCCAATGCCTGGGATGTCCCTGTTGTTCCAAAAAGAATTGCTGAAAAAACAATCAGCATTATACCTTTATAAAGTCCATTCTCGGTCACGACCTTTTCCATTTAAAATATTCTCCGTAATTGCACTGATATTTTGTTGTTAAGCAGTTTCATCGTTCAGGGATTAAAGACAACACGATAATTGCAGTAAAGCATATATTTTTAACTCTTTATAGATATTTGCATGCTCTTAATAAATCCAGAAATAATCGCACATTCAGCAACATTTTTTTATTTTTTTATAAAGAAAATTTTATTGAAACTCGTTTTTAACATATATACGTATTTGTCAATACGAGCTACAGCTTGATTATCATACCTCTTCTAACCGACAACAATTAATATTTCAAGTTTTTAAGCAGAGTTATAACCAGAATACAGCTCATTTACTCTTTTATTTCCGGTTACGAAAGGTTGCTTCTTTATTCTGGTATAGCTTTTGCAATTTTCATGTCTGACATAAAATTTATAAGAAAAAAATTAGCTTTTACAACACAATTATAGTTTTCCAGATAATTAATTTGTCAGAATTGCTGCATAGCCCCATGAGTAATGGGCATTTTGAATCAAAAGACTTTTCTGGAATACTATAGCTGTACAACACATATAGTTTTCCCATGAGAACATATCGGAAATTTATATACCTTGACCAATATGATATTAACGTTGTTTTAAATTCTGGACTATCCATATCCAGATGAGGAGCTATTTATGGGACGGATATTTGTGGCTGATAATTTTGGAACCATCACTGCTGATGCTGTTGTGGTTGGCGGCGGGATAGTAGGTGCATCAACAGCATTCTGGCTTTCTAAAGCAGGCATGAAGGTGATTGTCGTTGAAATGCGTGATGCACTCTCATCTCTTACAACTGCCGCAAGTGTAGAGTGTTTCCGTACTCAGTTTACAGAACAGGATATGGCACAGCTTGCCATTGAGAGCTTGGGTATGTTTGAAAATTTCAACGAAGTTATCGGCCTTGATGATATTCATATAGGGATGACTCAGCGTGGATATCTCTTTGTAACTGATGAGGTTAAGATGATACCTGAGCTGGAAGATGCGGTTAAACGCTACCACGAGCTTGGTGTGACAGATGCTGAATTTATCACAGGGGAGAAGCTGCACAAAAGATTTCCTTTTCTTGCATCTCAAGCACTTGCAGCAACATACAATAAAAAAGATGGCTGGCTCTCAACACATGAGACAACCTATGGTTTTGCAAAGGCAAGTTTAGATGCCACCTTTTACACCAAGACAAAGGTTACAGAGATCGTTTTAGATTCAAAAGGGGTTGCTGCAGTTGTAACCGACAGAGGAACCATACAGACCCGAATGGTTGTCAACTGTGCCGGCCCGTTTGCCGCCATTATTGGCAAGATGGCAGGACTTCAGATGCCTCTTAAAACCGTACGACGCCAAAAATGCTATATAAAAGTAGCCGCAGATATTGTTCCAAAGGATGCCCCTTTTATGGTTGATCTGGTAAACCACTCATACTGGCGTCCGGAGGCAGGGGGAGTGCTGTGTGCATGGGTTGACTCTGACGAACCTGAGTCTCCTCCGAGCGAAAATCTGCCTACTGACTGGGATTTTGCTGCCGAGTCTATACACAGAGTATCAAGATTAAACCCTTTCTTTGAAACCATAGCAGATAAGATAGTTGCCTCTGATATAAATGTCTCTGCGGGACAGTATGTTTATACTCCAGATGACAAGCCTGTGATCGGGCCATGCACAGAGATTGAGGGTCTGCATCTTAACTGCGGTTACTGGTGTGGCGTGATGATGTCGCCTGCAGCAGGCAAGAGGGTTGCAGATATTGCAACCGGCAAGATGGATAACAGAGACAATCCATTACGATATTCCCGTTTTGCAGAAGGAGCTGTTGAAAAAGGCTCGACATTTTTGAAGTGATAACCATGGGCTTTTACAAGCCCCTTCTGAATCTGTGATTCAGTGGGGGTAGTTGACGGTATAACAGTATGCTTTGAGTTTACAGCATGCTGTTATACCTGAAACTGTCTCAAGCAGATGTGGCAAGCCTGCATCTATTGCACATATTCGTATCAATACTTACATTACCAGACTCATATCTTTACTTCAAATTCCTCTTTGATAAAATCAATAAACAAAATTGCCAATGGAGAGAGAGTCCGCTTTTTGTGCGTAGTCAAAAAAAAGTGCCGTCTCAAATTCAGACCGTTAACCGAAAGTGCCTTGAGACGTCCTGCCTCAATATAATCCTGAACAGCAATGGTCGAGATTATGGAGACACCGGCATTATTTAAGATCCCTTGAATCACTGACGCGTTACTGCCAAGGCGGACGGATATTTTAAGGTCATCTGAAGTGCAGTTCAGGCCAGATTCAGCTATTGCCTTTGATATGGAGTCCCAGGTTCCTGACCCTTTTTCTCTGCCGATAAAAGGCTCCTTCAACAGGCAATCCATATCCACAAAGGTTCTGTCTGCCAACGGGTTAGATGCACAAACAATAAGCTTCATCTCATCTTCAATGAGCTTCTCCTGCCTGAGCACGGTCCCACCCTCTTTGATCTTTGCCCCGACTATTCCAGCCTCCACATCTCCCTTGATAATCGCATCTTGTATCTCTGACGTGTCGCCAGTCACAACAGAAAGAGATACATCAGGATATTTTTTTGTAAAACTTCCAAGTACACCAGGGATTATGTATGTTGAGGGTATAGAGCTGCCTCCAATGGTAAGATTGCCTCTTGCATTACCCAGAAATGATGCAATGCCAGCTTCTGTCTCCTCTTTCAGACAGAGAAGTCTCTTTGCGTAATCATAAAGTATCTCTCCCGCCTTTGTAGGGAGGGCTTCTCTGCCAAGCCTATCAATAAGACGACATTTGAAATGATCTTCCAGCTCTTTGATATGGCTGCTGACTGTAGGCTGAGAGAGAAAAATAGCCTCTCCGGCTTTGGAAAAACTTTTCTGGTCTACCACGCTTGCAAACACCTTTAATTGCCACAGATCCATATGCAGTCTATTTCTCATTCAGAAGAGGAAATTTCTCTTTCATTTTACATTTGACAGGATGAGGTGCCATTCCGGAAATATCTCCACCAAATCGTGCCACCTCCTTGATTATGGAAGAGCTTATGAAGATCCATCTCAAACCGGTCATCAAGAAGATAGTCTGCACATCACGGCTCAAACGGCGGTTCATAAGAGCCATCTGAAACTCGCTTTCAAAATCAGATATGGCCCTCATCCCACGGATAATAGCAACCGCATTTTTCTGTCTGGCATAATCTACAAGGAGACCGCCAAAGGAGTCGATAATAATGGAACTCTGATTGCTGTGGCTGCTAAAACTTTTACGTATCATATCAAGACGCTCATCCACAGAAAAAAGAGCTGTCTTTGCCGGGTTATAAAGAACAGCTATAATGACTTTATCAAAGATCTTAAGTCCTCTTTCAATAATATCCACATGGCCGTTTGTCAGAGGATCAAAAGATCCGGGATAAATTGCAATACGCTCTTTGTTCTCCATTATCAAGTAACTCCTTAATACAGTGATGTAGTTTAGGCTGTTTGCGGGAAGTAATCTGCCAGACAACCCAAGTTCTTAATTTAACAGTATAGGAATTTCCATTTTATTGATTATCAAATCAACATGTTATGGAAAAGTCCGCCCGAAGGGTGCTAATTTAATCAAAATCAGAATTATGCCGATCTTCTGATCCTGACATCCTAAAAAATGAAATAAGGGTCTTTCCGTATTGCCTTTGATCATGAATGTCAAGTTTTTCAAGTTTATCAGGGATATTTTCTTTGACTGAGTGTTCAAGAATCAGAAGCGTTTCAGGGCCTAAACATTGCAGAAGAGCTCTGTTTTCAAGAACTTTTCCAACAAACCCCCTTTCATATGGAGGATCAATAAATATAAGATCAAACTGTGTTGATATTATATGTTCCGGAAGGTTTGATCTGGATGCATCACATTGAGATACAGAAGATTTATCAGACAATTTACAAAGTTCAATGTTATGCCGGATAATGTCGCATGATTTTCTGGAGATATCGACAAAAAGAGCCCTTTGTGCCCCTCTGCTTAAGCTCTCTATTCCAAAGGCTCCGGTACCTGCAAACAGGTCAAGCACCTGGGCACCATGAACTTTTTGTCCAATGATATTAAAAATTGACTCTCTTACCCTGTCTGATGTGGGTCTGATACTTATACCCTTGATAGTTGCAAGTTTTCTGCCTCTACATGTTCCGCTTATTATTCTCATTATTACCGTCTGCGACCAATGAGACCAGAGATGTAGAATGGTGCTACACCTGTCTGTTTTGCAACAAGTTCAATATCTCCATCTGCCTGCCGTACTTTCCTGCCGAGAAACTCTTTCTCAAACTCCTTTTTAGCCTCATCCAGCATATTAATGGCAAACAGATCCCTATAATCCATGGGCTTAACACTATTAACATTAGTATTAATATCAAAATTAGCTCTGTACATATTTTCTGATATAAGGCTGCTCCTCTCCTCATCAACTGAATTGCCGGTGCTGTCTGAACTCTTATTATTTTGAAAATTATCTGCATCTTTATTATATGGAGCAGGTATATCCCAGGCTGTAATGGTATCGCCTTTGACCATTATTGAAAGCCGCTCCACAAGATTTTTGAGTTCACGAACATTTCCTGGCCAGTCATGGTCAATCATAAACTCAAGAGCTTGCGGTTCAATCTGTTTCGGATTCCGTCTGCCGCTGCTTGCAGATGATGCAAGAAATATTTTGACAAGCTTTGGAATATCCTCTTTTCGTTCTCTTAAAGGCGGAACATGCACCGGTATAACATTGAGCCTGTAAAAAAGATCTTCTCTAAAATTTCCACGGACGATCTCCTGAGCAAGATCCTTGTTGGTTGCCGCAAGCACTCTTACATCAACATGTAGAGTTCTGCCACCGCCAACCCGCTGGAATGTCTTGGATTCAATAGCTCTCAATATTTTTGCCTGGGTTTTCAGGTTCATATCTCCTATCTCATCCAGAAAAAGTGTCCCTCCTGAAGCCAGTTCAAACTTGCCCTTGTTTTTAGCATGTGCATCAGAAAACGCACCTTTTTCATGACCAAACAACTCGCTGTCAATATGCTCTTCAGGAATAGCAGCACAATTGACAATTATAAACGGCTCTTCAGGACGATTGCTGAGTTGATGTATAGTTTTGGCTACCAGCTCCTTTCCGGTTCCGTTCTCCCCGATTATGAGAATTGGAGCATCTGAGGGTGCGGCACTCAATATTTTCAGATTAAGCTCCTGAACCGCCTTGCTGTGCCCATTGATAGAGTGCTTTTCAATTGATTTTTTCCTAAGATACCGGTTCTCCTCCTCAAGTCTGCGAAAATTGAGAGCATTGTTAATGGTCACTATAACTCTGTCAATAGAGAGAGGC
>JADGBC010000173.1 GCA_015231705.1 Desulfamplus sp.
GGCAGAGGTTGCATGTGGATTTAACAAGACAACCACAATATCCCCTGTTTTTGGAGCAATGATTGCAAGTACCATGCTAAATTCCGGCAAGACTCCTGTGCCATCCATAGTCGAATCTGTTACTGATACAAAGGCTGGTTGCCAGACATGCTGCGACGGTAATCGGACATACAATGCAGATAATCAAACAAATTGCTAGACTGGCAGTACTGGCAATAAAATTTTAAAAGAGAATGTAATCCGTGCCGCCCAGATATGCAAGGCAGACCTTGTAAGCCAGATGGTTATTGAGTTCACAAAGCTTCAAGGAGTTATCGGCAGGGTCTATGCACAAAAGGCAGGAGAGAATGAAGATGTCGCGACTGCCGTTGAACAACACTACAGACCGGTTCACTCTGGTGGTGCGCTTCCAGATACTTTGACAGGAAAAATTGTTGCAATCGCAGATAAAATTGACACCATCTGCGGCTGTTTTTCCATTGACCTTATTCCTACCGGTGCATCTGACCCCTATGCTCTTCGCCGACAGAGTATAGGAATTATTCAGATCATGATAGCATCCGGATTTACATTTTCAATAAAAAAACTTGTGGAAAAATCGGTATCTTTATATCTGACTGACTCTGACATAAAAAACATCTCTGAGAAACAGACTTCCTCCGATAAACAGACTTCTTCCGATAAACCGGTCCCCTCTGAAAAAAAGGCTATTATAGCAGAGAATGTCATGGGATTCATAAAGACCAGAATGACAAACATGCTTGTGGATCAAGGACACTCCAAAGAGGCTGTAGCTTCTGCACTGGCAGTTGGTTTTGAAAATGTTCCGGACGCTCTTTTAAGAATCAAGGCGTTGGATCTTCTCAGGCAGGCACCCGATTTTGATCCTCTGTCAGCAGCATTCAAGAGGGTTGTAAATATCTTGAAAAAATCAGAACCAAATGAGAGAAGCGACTCTTATCAAAAAAAGGAAGTGGATGAGTCTCTGTTTTTCAGCGATTCCGAAAAATCGCTTTACGCTGCAGCTAAAGGGCTATCTTCAAGAGTTGATGGTTTTATCTCCCAGGGAGATTATGACCTGGCTCTAAAAGAGATCGCATCTATCCGCCCGGAAGTTGACAGCTTTTTTGATGATGTCATGGTTATGGTTGATGATGAGGCAGTAAAAAACAACAGAATTGCACTTCTATCAACAGTGGCATCCATTTTTGAACATATTGCGGATTTCTCACAGATATAACTGGCACAGCCGGAACTAGTACAGCTCGGCATAAGTTCTCTGTTGCTTTTTTGTGCCGAATATTCATATGAATATTGAAGAATCGGCTCCAATAAGTGTAATAAGATTTAAGCCCGACTGTACTAGGTATTTGTTTTGGGCCACAACGAAGAATTAAAGTTATATAATCACGGCGATTGAAAGAGATTTTTACATAAAAAATTAGGAGGATATAAATGGCAGGAGGATTTGATCCTGAGAAGGATAAACTACTCAAAGAGTGGAAGTGTGAAGAGACAGGATTAATCATATCAATTCATCAATATGGGGATGGAGAGCCTAAAGTTCAGATCGGCCCCAGACTGCTGAAAAAAAAAGATGGAACAGACAGGGCTCCCAGCAAGGCAGGTCGTCTGACAATTGAAGATATTATGTGGTTTTATGATATTATAGATGAGGTAAAGGATGAGCTTTCCGACCTGGTCGGACCTGAATGATGAATCCCTGATCCCCCCTCTTGGGCAACGATATGCACCTGACCTGGGCTCTGTTGCTGTCATGGTAAGCACCGAGCCTGATGTCAGGTACATTGAGGCAAATTCCGGCAAAAAAACATCTCTGCCCTTTTTTCTTGGCAAGCTGTTTACCCTTGATGGTGGACAGATTTCGTTCGCAGGCCCCTACCTTGGCTCCCCGTATGCTGCCATGATTCTGGAGTCACTTATTGCAAGAGGCGTATCCAAAGTGGTGGTTATCGGGTGGTGCGGTTCACTATCGGATCAGTTACAGACCGGAGATATTTTAATCCCTGACTCTGCCATATGTGATGAGGGCACCTCTCGCAACTATATGGTAATGCCTGACAATACAGATTTCCCCACGGTTTTTCCAGACTCTCATTTTACCTCAAAATTAAGGTCGTCTCTTGAAAGCAGAAAGGTATATATTGCTAAACGCTCATGGCCGGATTCGTCTACCTCCGACTATGAAAAGCAAATCTGTTTTCACGGCAAAGAGAGATCAACGGATAAAGAGAGATCAGGGGAGCAAGAGTCCTCTGCAAGCAAAAATATTCATTGCGATAGAGCCAGAACTATTATTCATTGCAGGAGAGGTATATCAGGTAGAGTCTGGACAACTGATGCCATTTACAGGGAGACGCAAAAAAAAGTCGCCTTTTTTAGGGATATGGGAGCACTTGCTGTGGAGATGGAGTGCTCCGCCCTGTTTGCTGTTGCAGCTTACAGGAAAATTGATATAGCCGCCCTGCTTATTGTGTCAGATGATCTATCTTCTCCGGAGTGGAAGCCAGGATTCAAGTCAGTGCTATTTAAGGAGTCGCGTAAAAAGGTATTGGGTTCAATCGCAGATGTAATGACAGATCTTATGTTTGATTAATTGCCATGAAGTGAAAGTTTAATTCATTTTTTGTGCCGTAATTGCCAACCACTCTCCATCAGTTCTAACTTCTGATATTGAAAAGCCTCCACTTATAAGAGATTGGATCATTACGGCCTCTCTCTCTTTGATAATACCAGATAATATTATGGTGCCTTCTGTTTTTACGATCTTCTTGATGTCAGGCATAATAGAAATCAAGACCTCAGCAATTATGTTTGCTGCAAGCAGATCAAACTGCACATCATTACGTGCAATATATTGGTCTAAAGTGCCTGTCTCAACGTAAAACAGATCAACAGGGATATTATTTTTTATCAAATTATCTTTTGCCACCTGCACCGCAACCTCATCTGTATCAAGACCTACAATACGCGATGCCCCAAGTTTTGATGCTGCAATCATAAGTATGCCTGATCCTGTACCCACATCAAGAAAGTTGTTTCCAGCTTCAAGATACTTTTCAATAAGAGCTATGCACATGGATGTAGTAGGATGGGTTCCTGTTCCAAAAGCCATTCCTGGATCAATTTCAATGACAACATCATCTGGATTGGGTACAAACTCCTTCCAGGCAGGTTTAATTACCATTCTCTCAGTAATTCTGGATACATGAAAAAACTGTTTCCATGATTCAGCCCAATCTTCCTGATCCACAATATGGGTTTCAATGCTGACTTTTATATCCAGTGAAGCAAGCTCTCCAGCTTTCTTTTTTATATCGTCCAGCACTTCAAGAGAAGAATCTATATCTGGTATATAACCTGAAACCCAGGTTTTATCAGGTATGGGAAGTGCATCACTGCCAAATCCTTCAGGAGGAGCTTCAAGCGGTACCTGGCAAACCACACCCTTTAACCCCATAGAAAAAAATATATCAGAGACAAGCTCTTCTGCAAGCGAGATATCTTCTGAGTCAAACAGAGCCTTTACATGTATCCATTTCATACTTCACACCACCTCTTCATACTTCAAACCAACTCTGTTTTAAACTGTTGGATATAATTGACATTTGATAATTGACGATTTTTTCAAAGCTGCTCATGCTCCTGCAGATCTACCCATATGATTGATCATTGCATTTAAAATATCTTGCCACCATAGGTTCATATTGGGCATGGCATGCCCCATACCTTTGATGAGTTTAAATTCTGAACCGGGTATTGCCTGTGCTGTTGCTTCTGCTCCTGACAGTGGAACCAAAGGGTCGTCATCACCATGTATAACAAGTGATGGAATTTTTAGGTTGCCGAGATTTTTGCTTCTGTCTTTTTGCGTAAGAATAGCAAGATATTGACGTGCAATCCCATCAGGATAAAAAGCACGATCGTATGAGCTGGCAGCAAGATCTCTGTGAAATTCTTCGTCAAACGACAAACCATTTCCATGAACAAGTTCAAAAAATCTTGTCATATGTTCAATGTAGCCGTCACGATGAGCAGGTGCCGGAGCAAGCATTGCCTCCATAGCCTCTTTTGTGGGCTGAAATGATCTGTTATCTCCTGGATGGCTGTAAACAGAAGTCAGACTTAACATTCGGTCAGGATGATTGATAGCAAGGGCCTGGGCAATAAAGCCGCCCATAGAGATACCACAGACATTGGCTTTGCTGATATTTAGAAAATCGAGAAGCCCTGCCGCATCATCTGCCATATCATCAATGCTGTACGGAACCTGCTCCTCTTTTCCCATGAACAGAGAAAACATTTTTTTTGTGATCTGCTGCATACTCAATCCATTGCATTTTGTTGACAGCCCGATATCTCTATTATCGAACCTGATCACACAGAAGCCTTGGTCAGCTATTGTTCGGCAGAAGTTACTTTCCCAACCAATAAGCTGAACACCAAGACCTGCAATCAACAATAGTGCCGGAGAGGATGAGTTACCAAAAATTTCATATTCTATCTCTATACCGTTGCTTCGGGCTTTTGCCATTAAGCTTTATCCTTTTATTGTAAAGTCAGTGAGACAGAACAAAAATTAAAGCTAAGCTGCTTATATTCCGATCGCTGACAACTCTTCTTTTCTGCTGATTATAGCCTCAGCGATCTTTTCTCCGGAATCGCCAAAAAGCGTATCAATATCAACAAGGTCAAGCAGCGTATCATCCCATTTAACAACATCTGTCTCCAGAATAATATCCTTGATTCTTGTGTATTTTCCACCCAGTGCCTTGATCTTGTTGAGCAACGAAACCTGAGTTGACTCCTTGAATCCTACATGGATGGAGAGAAGATACTCAATGACACTGGAGTTAGGAGAAGCAGAAAGTACAGGAATGACAAGAATGCTTCTGCCATCTTTTCTTCCTTTGCCGATATAGACATTACCCTCACGAACAATAATGTTTTTGGTTCCTTTGAGCTGATGTTCGGTTTCAACTCTGGAGACTTCAGACTCTATGGTTCCTGTTTTTTTGACCACATCTATCCTTGTTGCAGAAGTTGGTTCTCCAAGCAGGTTCAACCCTGATATCTTGTAGAGTAATGTGCCCTTTACAAGAGAGATAACCTCTTGAAGATTCTTTATAACAACCACATTTTTATTTGTGATCTGAGAGATAGATAGGCCATTTGTAGCAAGTTCATCAAACACAGGGCCTTCAAATTTTTCCGCAAAGTCAAATCTTTCAACTTTATCTGAAATGCGACTTGTGCCCACTGTAACTGTTTTGGCCTGGTGTTTTATGGCATCAACCGGTCTTGCCATTGTGTTTATCGCTTCAGACATGTTTTTAAAAAACTCGTCCAGCATATTTGCCGGAGTGCCTTTTCTGGCAAAATCTATCTCAAAATCTGCAACCGGCAACCTGCCTGCCAGGTATTTTAAAAGCAATGTGATGTTTGAGGCGTTATCAATTCCCATTGCAGCAGGAAATCTCTTCTCCCTGCGCCGCTTGGAAAAATCTTTGTAAAATGAGGCCACTTTTTCTCTGAAGTGCTTTTCAAGTATAACCTCATATACATCCCGCCCCATATTTTTGTATTCACTTACCAACTCTTTGATATCCTTCTGGCTGTTGTATATAAACTCAGACCCCTCATTAATGGAAAGTGCGGCGTAGTATCCCCAAAGGTGCCCTACAAGAGTATTCAACACAGGTGCAAAATGCTCTTTTACAGCAGGTACTCTGAATACATCTTCAGCATAATTGTCAAACCTGTCTTCACCCTCATTGGTAATGACAACAGGAGCCGCCTTGTGAGCATGAAAGATTGCAGTATCCTTTATAATGTCTTTAAGAACACTCTCTCGGGTACCAGCAGCACAGATAATGATCAAAGGTTCTGACGACAGATCAATATGTTTTTTATCCTCAACAAAGTCTGAAGATATTGTTTTGTAACACAATTCGCTCAACTTTATCCGTATTTCATCTGCTGATGTTTTATTTGAACCGCTTCCCACAGTTGCCCAGTAATTTCTTGAGATGGCAAGTCTAAAAGCGGATTTTTTGATCTTCTCCTTCATATCAAGAACTTTGTTCATCTTTTCAGGCAGAGTGCTCAGTTCATTGATCTCATCAGTCAATCTCCTGGCAGATATGGTACCAGTTATGGATGCAATATGAAGTCCCAGGAGAGCACCGGCTGTCAACTGAGAGTAGAAGGCCTTGGTGGAGGCTACCGACATCTCAATATCCCGTCCGCTGCTGGTGTATAAAACCCCCTCGGCCTTAAAGGTAAGATCAGAGTCACGGCGGTTTACAATAGCAAGAGTCCTTGCTCCTCTTGATCTTAGCATATCCACAGTTCGGTTGGTGTCTGTGGTGGTACCAGACTGGCTTATGGCAACTACAAGATAGTTTTTCATGGACTCTTTGGCATCATCATCTCCTAAGAGAAAAAAACCTGAAAGTTCAGATGATTTCATTGCCCTGATATCAAAATTATGGTCTGATCCACGATCAGTATTTTCATACGCTACATCTTCAGAACCTGCATCGTCACTACTTTTCTGGATGTTATCATAGCTCTCTTTTCCGCCTCTGGTACTACCTAGATCCTGATTGCTGTCAGGATCAATTTTCTGATTCGGGCTGTGAGACGAAACAGATGCTGGTTTGCCGCAATTATTTCCTGATTGAAATTCATGATTAACAAGATAATATCGTAAAAGATCCGCACAGCCTTGAGCTGCTATGCCGGCAGTGCCCTGACCAATAAAATATATTTTTTTGATGATTCCTTGTTTCAGATCAGATTCAATACTTTCAGGTATTACCGATCTGCTCAGATTCATGGTATAAAGACCGGTATCCGGCGATATTTTCCATTTGTTCTGCAGCGTTTTTGTGACAGATAGCGGAGATTCCGATATCTCCTTCAAAAAATAGTGGGGAAACATCTGACGATCAATATCTCTTGAGGTTATTTCACTGTGCTG
>JADGBC010000174.1 GCA_015231705.1 Desulfamplus sp.
AACCTCTTCAAGAGAGTAGGCTGTCAGAGAGTATGTGCCTGGAAGATCTACAAGGTTGAAGGTTTTGCCATTTAATGTAAAGGTGCCACATTTCTTTTCAACAGTAATGCCAGGATAGTTGCCCACATGCTGATGAGCACCTGTAAGGGCATTGAATAGTGTTGTTTTGCCGGAGTTGGGGTTTCCTGCAAGAGCTATTGTAGCATTCATTATTCTACATTCTCCATGACTTTATGTTTTGTTTGAGTATTTGCAACGGTAGGCTTTGATCCACTGTTTTCTATTGTAGGGTCTGGTATTACTTGCACCATGATATAGTCTGCTTCGCTGTTTCTTAGTGTCAGAGTAAAACCCATGATTCTCAAGGCTACCGGATCGTAAAGAGGGGCTCTGCCCTGAATTGAGATTTCTGTTCCAGGGACAAGGCCCATCTCCCTGATTCGTTGCCCCATTTCTCC
Organism: Desulfamplus sp.; assembly: GCA_015231705.1. Taxonomy (GTDB): domain Bacteria; phylum Desulfobacterota; class Desulfobacteria; order Desulfobacterales; family Desulfobacteraceae; genus Desulfamplus. The sequence goes on from JADGBC010000174.1 coordinate 459, forward strand.
GGTTGCACTAACTGAGTTGATTATACCTTTTTGTTTGTCTTTCATATGGCGTAAACTGATCATCTCCACACAATTACTCCTTAAAGTGTCTATTTTGGGAAACTGATTATAAATTTCCTTATTACCGTGAAAACAGATATTAATTTTTATGGTCGGGGGTGGTTGAATTCCGACCATGAGCGTTTAGTATAAAAAACAGCTAATAGCATTAATCTTGTTTTTAGCTTTACAAAACAAATTATGTTCAATTGATTTTGTTTTTATACTAATAATAAGTTTGATAAACCAAACTTTATTCTATGTCAAGATATTTTTTTATGATTTTAAAAAGTGTCATATTGACTTCAAACCAATATCTATGTAATCATAATAAAAAAGGGGATTAAAAATAATGGCTTTACCATGAAAATGCATTCTTATTTTCATGATTAGGGGTGGCCAAACAAAGGCCATGAAGGTTTATTAAAGATAATAGAACGGATTTAGATAATGGAATTAACAGAAAGCCTTGAGGATTATCTTGAAATTATTCTGAAGTTGCAGGAGAGAAACCGAGTTGCAAGATCAAAGGATATTGCTGAAAATATGGGTATCCAGCGGGGATCTGTTACCAGTATGCTCAAAAACCTTGCAGAGAAAGAACTTATCAACTATGAGCCCTATGGGTATATCACACTGACAGAGCAGGGGAAAAAAGTCGCACTTGAAATTACTCGCAAGCATTCCGTACTTAAGGATTTCCTTACCAGAGTTGTACAGATTGATCGTGACAAGGCAGATAGTATAGCCTGTCGTATGGAACATGACATTGACCGTGAATCTATCAACAAACTGGTAAGGTTTGTCAACTTTATTGATAGCTGCCCCAGAACGGGAGAAGACTGGATTGACTCTTTTGTAGATTTGTGTTCTTCAAAATCAAGAAAAGTGGAAGAGTGTCTTGAGTGTCTTAAGTCTTGTGAAAACCGCTATCGTTATAAATTCAAAGATTAGGGTGTCCAAAAACATGGGCATGCCTGTTTAATATTCAAATTGGATTCAAGGAACAACAAAATGAAAAAATATCTCATAATTGGAAATGGAATTGCGGGCACAACCGCAGCAGAACATATACGAAAGCATGATGCTGAAGGCCATATAGCTCTGATTACAAAGGAATTATTTCCTCTATATAGCCGTATCAGGCTGCCAGATTACCTTTGTGGGAAAATTGATGAAAAAGATCTTATTATTAAAAGTCAGGAGTGGCATGATAAACATAAGGTTCAGCTTATAACCGGTGTTGAGGTTGAAAAGATCAATTACAAAGATAAAAAAGTTTTTTCAAAAAACAGTGAAAGTTTTGAGTTTGACTCCCTTTTAATTGCAGTGGGAAGCAATTCGTTTATTCCACCTGTAAAAGGTAGTGATAAAAAAGGTGTTATAACTCTAAGGACAATAGATGATGCCAAAGCTTTGATAAAAATGGCAAGTGGCACAAAAGAGATGGTGGTTATTGGTGGAGGAGTTCTTGGACTTGAAGCTGCAGCAGCTCTTATTGATATTGGGATAAAGGTAACTGTAGTGGAGATTTTCGACAGGCTTCTTCCACGTCAGTTAGATAATGAGGGTGCAAAACTTCTTCAAGGTTTGCTGGAAAAGGCGGGGTTTAACTTCAGGCTTGGAGATGAGATTGAAGAGATTCTTGGAAAAGAGCCAGAAGAGGGGGTCAAGTTAAAACAACTTTTTAAAGAGTTGAAATTAACACCGGTAGTTGAAAGTGTCAGGCTAAAATCAGGCGATATCCTGAAAGCAGATGCAGTACTGTTTTCCACCGGTGTCCATCCTGATTTATCATTATTGAAAAATACCAGCCGTGTCCGCCCTGATTTATCATTGATATTTGGCCCTGCAGCTGCGAGTGCAGGCCCCGTTGATGCACAAAAAGAGACTTTATATATAAAAATAGACAAAGGTATTGTGGTAAATGAACGGATGGAGACCTCAGTTCCATCAATCTATGCAGCAGGAGATATTGTCCAGTATCAGGGTGTAAATTTCTGTATATGGCCAGAGGCAATGGAACAGGGACGGGTTGCCGGTATTAACATGGCAGGAGGTAGTGTAGTCTACAAAAATATACCCCCATCAAATATGCTTAAAGTTGCTGGCATAGCACTTGCATCCGCCGGAGAGATAGATGTTGACGGAAAAATGGAAGCAGATATTGTCTCTAACAGTACTGTTTACAGAAAAATCGTCAAAGATAAAAATGGAAAAATAGTGGGTTGTATCATGATAGGTGATACAGCAGAGTTTAATAAAATTCTTCAGCAGATAAAAGGAGCGTAACAGACAAATGGCAACATTGAAAGGAAGCGAGACAGAAAAAAATATTTTAAAGGCTTTTGCAGGCGAATCTCAGGCCAGAAACCGTTACAGCTATTTTGCAAGCAAGGCGAAAAACGAAGGTTTTGTGCAGATGGCAGATATTTTTGAAGAGACTGCCAATCAGGAAAAAGAACATGCCAAACGGCTCTTCAAATTCCTGGAAAGTGGTCAAGATTTGGAGATTACAGCATCTTTTCCTGCAGGCGTTATTGGTGCTACCAAAGACAACTTAAGTGCCTCTGCGGCAGGAGAGCACCATGAACACACTATAATGTATCCTGAATTTGCGGCAAAGGCTCGACAAGAGGGTTTTGACAACATTGCCGATGTATTTATGGCTATTGCCGTGGCAGAAAAACAGCACGAAAAAAGATTTCTTGCTTTGAAAGCAAACATTGAAAATGGTACTGTATTCAAACGTGGTGCCACTGTTACATGGAGATGCAGAAACTGCGGTTATCTTCATGAAGGCGAAACGGCTCCTGGCGAATGTCCCGCATGTGCACATGCTCAGGCCCACTTTGAGCTTCTTGGAGAGAATTACTGATACTCCCAGTCTGCTGAGTAGTAGATGGTAAAACGATATACAACAAGATGGAACAAAAGCCATCCGGTGAAAAACATCAATTAACAGTATAATGCATTAGAGGAGACAATTAAATGGCAGAAAAACTTGGTATTTACAAATGCGAAAAATGTGGAAACATTGTTGAAGTGCTCCATGCATCCAAACCCCCAATGAGCTGCTGCAATCAGACTATGACCATCCTTACTGAAAATTCAGTTGATGCGGCTAAGGAAAAGCATGTACCAGTAATTGAAAAAATCGAAGGCGGATACCTTGTTAAAGTGGGAAGCGTCGCACATCCAATGGAAGAAAAACACCTAATTGAATGGATTGAACTCAATGCAGATGGCATTGTCTATAGAAAATTCCTAAAACCTGGCGATGCACCACAGGCAACATTCTTAACTGATGCTCAGAACGTTACTGCAAGGGAGTTTTGTAACCTCCATGGGTTCTGGAAAGCTTGATTGTATCTCTTTGCTTTTATGTATTGACCATCCTAAACTAAACAAACTATGAGTAAAAAATTTTTCTGATTTCTTTTTTTACCGTGAAAACACATCATGCTTTCATGTTTGGGATTGGTCGAATCCTTACCATCAGCGTTTACCAAAGAACATGGAAATCAGAAATGGGAATCTATGAGCAGGAGTATTCACAAATTATAGATAAGCAATAGTAAAAACACTAAAAGTATCACAAATATAGGGGTTCAAATTACTGAACCCCTATAGAACAAAAGATAAGGTAGATAGGTAGCATTTAGCAATTAAAAATAAATTTGTACCACAATCTCTATCTAAAATGTAATAATAATAAACCCTCGTTCCTGATAACCTGCCATTCCCACATGTCCTGACATATCATCAAGAAGTTCCAAGCCTTGTTGAAGTGCATCATCAAGGCTTCCAAGTTTCTGGGCACAGGCTCTACACACACCATCGACAATACCTGCTTCCATTGCTTTTTTCCACAGACTATTCAATGGATTTTCTTCCCTGCTCAGCTCCGGCAGCAGTTTTACAGATGCTCCTTCAAGAATAATCCTAACTTCATCGCCCTTAGATTTCATATCTAGTGCATTCAATAAAACATGGACGAAACAAATTGGATCTCCGTTAAATACAAACAGTGCGTTTTTTGACATAACTATTTTCCTCTATTTTATGTTTTTATAACCGTCAAGGCCGGAGCGGGGGTATCTCCTTCCTGCCACAACGAAGAGTGAAAATCATATATAAGCACATCTATTTAAAGAGACTTTCAGATACTATATCTCCTTTTGGCGGGGTTGTTGACAACTCTATTTTTCTTAATTATCAGTCAATTCAATGATTTGTTTCCCTATTTTCTGCCCCATCTCAAAGCATTTTTCAAGAGCATTCTTGTCAGGAACGTACTGAACTTTAAGTCCATCATCAATAATTTCCATACCCATGGCCTGAAATTCCTGATTCAATATTTTTACAGCTTCTCCGCTCCAGCCATATGAACCAAATGAGGCTGCAAGCCTATTTTTGGGCTTTAATCCCTTGATATAGGTCATTACATCTGCAATCACGGGAAAAATACCGTTGTTCAAAGTTGGAGAGCCAACAATTAACGCCTTGGCATCCAGAACTTCAGTCATAATATCGCTTCTGTGGCATTTGCGTGTATTCATCAACCTGACATTAACGCCAAGTGATTCTATACCTTTGGCAATCTCGCGTGCCATTTTTGAAGTGCTGTTCCACATAGTATCAAAAATAACTACAGCCTTTTTACTTAATTCCTGACGGCTCCACTTGTCATAGGCACCAATGATTTTACCGGGATTATCTCTCCAGATAATCCCGTGATCTGGGCATATCATTTTTATTTCAAGACCTGATGCAGCAACGCTTTTTAGAAGCTCTTGAACTCGTGATGAGTAGTTAAGTAAAATATTGGCATAATATTTTGCAGCATGGGCCATTACAATATCGCCGATCTCATCATCAAAGATACAGTCACCGGCATAATGTTGACCAAAGGCATCACTGGAAAATAGAATTTTATCTTCTTTCACGTAGGTAAACATGCTGTCCGGCCAGTGAAGCATTTTTGTCTCAAGAAATGAGAGGGTACGTTTTCCAATATTGATCTCTTCTCCGTTTTGAACACTTTTTAGATTTAAGGGACGGGAGAAATGGCTATTCAGATTTTTCATCCCCATCTTGGAACATAAGACAGTTTTGTCCTGTCCAATTCTGTGCATAACACTTGGAAGCGAACCTGAATGGTCCATCTCTGTATGGTTGCTGATTACCATATCAATTTTTGCTGGATCTATAATTTTGCTTATGTTGTCTATCAGTTCATCGGCAAATTCTCTTTTTACAGTATCTATAAGTACATTCTTTTCATCGAGTATAAGAAACGCGTTGTAAGATGTTCCTTCATAGGTAGAGTATCCATGAAAATCGCGAATATCCCAGTCTCGGCATCCAACAGAATAGATTCCATCTGCAATTTGAACAGGTTTAAACATGTTTGTATCTCCTTGAATTGTTTAGATAAATTATAAATAATGATTAAAATTTATTTTGCAGCCCATCCATATTAGAATTAATGTAAATAAGCCGGCAAAATCTTGTATATGCCAAATTCTTGCCATTGTGACCCTCAAGTATATTTTTTTAATTAATAACGCTTTTTGGCTTACCAGATCGGTCATTTTTATTATGGCATATTTTTTGATAATCTGTTAATGATTAAAGTGATTTGATTGTACAACTCTTGTTGCATGACCTGATCGCAGCTACACTTCAAATTTCATTATTTTTTTCAAACCGCACTATTTTAAAGGAGAAATCAAATGAAAATCAACATTGACAAAAACCTTGTGGAATTTACACCTGAAACCGCAGATGAAAAAGCCAAATTAGAGGCTCTATGGAAAACTGTTGTTGACTGCGTCAGATTTAACAAAAAACTGGTACCGGTTGGACAGTATGTGCCTTCTCAGGACAATTTCGCAAGATTTGCAATTGAAGGCATTGAAGTAGGTTCCTCAGCTTCAGTAGAGACATATGCTGAGATCTATGCAGATGCTGACTGTAGATGTTACTGCCAAACTTGTAATAAGTATGTTGAATTGAAAAAAGGGGACAGAATTCCCCCCTGCTGCGGCAAGCTTATGGAAGTTCTGGATTAATTGATAGAACTGTATGTTAGTGGCCATTTTTCATGGCCACCTTGAATCATGCAAATCAAATGCATTTTTATGCTAAACCAACATGATTGTGTATCAATCACCCGCTAATATAAAAATGTGATGCATTTTCACGGTAAAGATGGAATCAGATGTGTATCGTACTTATAGTGATACACATTTGAATTTTGAATCATACTGTGTCCAAATGGGACTACAGAAAATAATTTTTAACAGAAGGAGAAAAGGAGATAAATATGACAAGTTGGATTTGCGACAAATGCGGCTACAAAATGAATGCAGATACACCGCCTGAGGAGTGTCCATCATGCAAAAACAA
>JADGBC010000175.1 GCA_015231705.1 Desulfamplus sp.
CAGAGAGGAGATGGCAGGGTAATAAACATTGAAGGAGATCCTGATCATGTAATCAACCGCGGTGCCCTGTGTCCAAAAGGCGGCTCCATAAAACAGTTAGTTGAAAATGAAAACCGGCTTACACGGCCAATGTACAGAGCTCCATATTCAAAAGAGTGGCAGGCAGTCTCATGGGACTGGGCTTTAGAGAACATTGCCCAGAGGGTCAAGGCGACAAGAGATGCCACGTTTGAAACCAAAAATGACAAGGGCCAGGTGGTCAACCGTACCACAGCCATAGCTTCAGTCGGTTCTGCCGCAATGGACAATGAGGAGTGCTGGACATATCAGGCATTGATGCGCTCTTTGGGGCTTGTCTATATTGAACATCAGGCCCGTATCTGACACAGTGCAACTGTAGCGGCTCTGGCAGAGTCGTTTGGACGCGGTGCAATGACAAACCATTGGATTGACCTTAAAAACAGTGACTGTATTCTAATCATGGGCAGCAATGCCGCAGAAAACCATCCTATTTCATTTAAGTATGTCACTCAAGCCATGCAAAAGGGAGCAAAGCTCATCAGCGTGGATCCCAGATTTACAAGAACATCGGCCAGAGCTGATATTTATGCATCATTGCGTTCTGGTACTGATATCGCGTTCCTTGGCGGGATGATAAAGTATATTCTCGACAAGCAGCTTTATAACAAGGAATATACTGTTGCCTATACCAATGCCTCTTTTATTGTTGGTAAGGATTTTACATTCAAAGATGGTTTTTTTTCAGGCTATACAAAAGGCAAGGAAGGCCCATCTGCAGGCAGCTATGACAAATCCAAATGGGAATTTGAAATGGATGCCAACGGCGTTCCGATGATGGATAAAACCCTTGAAAATCCAAGATGTGTATTTCAACTTCTTAAAAAACATTATGAGCGTTATACACCTGAAGTTGTCTCTAAAATCACCGGAACTCCTCAAGAAGATCTGTTAACTGTTTATGAAACATATGCAGCTACAGGGGCGACAGGCAAGGCTGGCACAATAATGTACGCAATGGGATGGACTCAGCATACAATAGGCACCCAGATAATCCGAACTATGGCAATGTTGCAGCTTCTTCTTGGTAATATGGGTGTTGCAGGCGGTGGAGTAAATGCTCTTCGAGGCGAGTCCAATGTTCAAGGCTCTACCGACCATTGTCTGCTCTGGCACATATGGCCGGGGTATCTCAAAAGTGCAAAAGCATCTAATGACACCCTTGCGGCCTATAACGCAAAGTGGACACCCAAAAGTAATGATCCTCTCTCTGTAAACTGGTGGCAGAACTATCCCAAATACTCTGTAAGTATGCTCAAGGCTTTTTTTGGAGAGAGTGCAACCAAGGAAAATGATTTTGGATATTCATGGCTTCCAAAAGCAGATGATAATGGAAGCTACTCATGGTTTGATATGTTTGATGCCATGTACAAAGAGAAGATAAAGGGATTTTTTGCCTGGGGACAAAATCCTGCATGTTCAGGATCCAATGCAGGTAAAACAAGAAAAGCTCTGGAGAAACTCGACTGGATGGTCAACGTCAACCTTTTTGACAATGAGACCGGCTCTTTCTGGCATGGCCCTGGAGTTGATCCTGCCAAAGTGAAAACTGAAGTTTTCATGTTGCCGGCAGCTGTCTCAGTGGAAAAAGAGGGCAGCATAACCAACTCCGGCCGCTGGATGCAGTGGCGCTATCAAGGCCCCAAGCCAATGGGTGACAGCCGTCCTGACGGAGATATTATTATGGAGCTTGGCAACAAGATAAAAGAACTCTATCACAAAGAGGCAGGATCCTCTATCTCTGGGAAAAATGGTAAAAACAATAAAAAAGCCAAAGCCAATAAGCGTGTAGCCTTTGTTGAGCCGATTTTGAATTTGAAGTGGGATTATGATACCGATGGAGTGTATGATCCTCACAAGGTTGCAAAAGCTATCAACGGCTACTTTCTCAAAGATGTCACGATCAAGGATCAGCAATATAAAGCGGGGACGCTGGTTCCAAGTTTTGCCATGCTCCAGGATGATGGCTCAACATCTTCAGGCAACTGGATCTACTGCAACAGCTACACTGAAAAGGGTAATATGGCTGCCCGTAGAGTCGATAAAGATGCTCCAAACAATATAGGGCTTTATCCTGAATTTGCATGGGCGTGGCCTGTAAACCGCAGGATTATTTATAACCGTGCGTCAGTCAATCCCAAGGGAGAGCCGTGGAATAAGGATAAATGGGTTATAAAGTTTGCCGGAGAAGAGAAAGATGGTAAATGGAGCAGCAATAAATGGGATGGCGATATTCCTGATGGAGGAGCCTTTCCGCTTGAAAATCCTGATGGAACAAAAAGAGAAGATGGCAAATCTGCTTTTATCATGCAAAAACATGGTTATGGGCAGATATATGGTCCAGGGCTTGCAGACGGGCCATTTCCGGAGCACTATGAGCCATTAGAGTGTCCTGTAGATCAAAACTATTTAAGTCCTCAGATGACCAACCCTACGGCAGTTGTCTACTCCACCAAAGAGGATGCCCATGCCACATGCGATCCAAGATTTCCGTTTGTGGGCACAACCTACAGAGTTTGTGAACACTGGCAGACGGGTCTTATGACACGTCCTCAATCATGGCTGATGGAGCTTCACCCCCAGATGTTTGTCGAGATGAGCGAAGAGCTTGCCGCACTTCGTGGTATTAAAAATGGCGAGCGAGTCAAGGTAAGCAGTGCCAGGGCATCTTTGGAGTGTACGGCCATTGTAACCAAACGGTTCAAGCCCTTTAAGGTTGGTGATGGTATTGTTCACCAGGTAGGAGTTCCATGGCATTATGGATGGAGATGGCCATCATCCGGAGCTGAGGAGAGTGCAAATCTTCTGACCCCGTCAGCCGGTGATCCCAATACCCGTATCCCTGAAACCAAGGCATTCATGGTCAATGTGACCAAACTATAAAGGAGGTGATCGGCATGGAAAAATCGTTTTTTATTGATACAACTCTCTGCACAGCATGCAGAGGATGTCAGGTGGCTTGTAAACAGTGGCATGATCTGCCTGCTGAAAGCACCAAAAACCTTGGGACATTCCAGAATCCTCCGGATCTCTCCTTCATGACCTATAAATTAGTCAGAATGAAAGAGGAGATTATTGACAATAAGCTAAACTGGCTATTTTTTCCTGATCAGTGCCGTCATTGCATTGAAGCACCATGTCTGCAGATTGCTGAAAATGCAAGTGCAATTTACCGGGACGATGCAACTGGTGCTATTCTCTATACAGCAAAAACAAAAGATCTGGACGCAGATGCCATTATTGACTCCTGCCCTTACAATATTCCAAGAAAAAGAGAAGATGGAACTATATCCAAGTGCGATATGTGTAACGATAGGGTTCATAATGGCCTGAAACCGGCTTGTGTAGGCACCTGTCCTACTGGTACCATGAACTTTGGAGACCGTGAGGAGATGGTTGCCATGGCCAACAGCAGACTTGCTGAAGTCAAGCCAAAGTATCCAAAGGCATCAATCCTAAATCCGGACGATGTTAATGTCATCTATCTTGTTGCCCAGGAGCCTAAACTCTATTATGATTATGCTGTAGCCTCACGCAGCAGCATGGAAAGAGGAATTAGCCGCAAGGTTGCGTTAAGGCGGATGTTCAGCCCTTTTGCATCTTTGATGAGGGTATGATCAGTTTATGTGAAAGTCTCTTGAAATAGATTCAAGTAATGAGACTTTCATTTTTCGTTGTGCCCAGGGCATGGCTGTTATTTAAAAATTCAGGAGTCTCTCCTTTACCGTGAAAACACATCATAGTTTTCATGCTTGAGGGTGACCCAATCCGTTCTGTCACGAAAGTTTAAAAAATTGAGTTAGAAACTTTAAGGGCACTTAGTATGAGTGCCCTTTATTTTACCGGTAGAAAAATCAACGGAGATCTTATGGCCATAGATAGATGCATCACATCAGAAGATAGAAGACTCACATCAGAAAATAGAGCAATCACATCAGAACAGATAAAAAATAGTGCTTCAAAGCTCAGACAGGCAAGGCCTGCCTATGAGGAGTTGATTGATTTTTATGAAGAGTTTTTTCTTGCTCAGGAGGAGAGCAGGCAACGACTTGATATCGACCCCATTGAGATTGAGTTGGATAAGCTCAAACTCAAATCAGACAACGGTATGCCACTTATTGACTCTTCCCACTTTAAGATTGATATGGAACAGGCAGAAATTCTTCTGAAAAAAATCTGTACTCTGGCACTAAATAAAACACAAAAATTAAGTTCCGCTGCAAAAAAGATTCTTCAAGGCTTATCTGAAAACAGATTTAAGTCAGAAGATATATTTAACTCTTTGCTTAAGGATGGCCGGACAATATTGAAAGAGACCTCAAAAATAATTGATGTCTCTGAGGAAGAGCTGATTTTTTTTGCATTCTGGGCCATTGCACCTGCAATCAGAAGTGGTGCACAACAGTTGGAATTTTATCTTTCCAAAGATAAGTCTGGTGTAAAGAGACCTGATGTGGAGATGAATACCTCTGATTTGGAGAGTGTGGATATGGAGAACTCTGATTTGGAGAGTTCTGTTCAAAGAAAAAATGTTGAAGGAGAAGATACTTTGGCAGGCATCGGTTTAAATGTAGCAGGTATCGATTTACATAGTGACTGGAAAAAAGGTTATTGCCCCATTTGTGGCAATCTTCCCCAGATGGCTTTTTTGAATCAAGATGGGGCGAAATATCTCATCTGTGGTTTTTGTCAGCATCAATGGAAAACTTCAAGAATGGGATGTGCCCTTTGTCAGAATAAAGAGAAAGAAAAGCAGCACTATTTTTACAACGAAGAGGAGAGAGAGTACAGGGTAGATCTTTGTGACAGTTGTGGAAAATATATTAAACTTATTGATCTAAGAGAGCTGACAAGAGATTTTTATCCTCAACTGGAGCTTTTGTGCACACTTCACTTAGATATTCAGGCCACAGAACAGGGATACGCAAGTGTTCTTCAAACAATATCTAAACCAACATGATTACGTATCAATCACCCCCCCTAATATAAAAATGTGACGCATTTTCGGCATCCTTCATTTGATGTCAAAAGTACTTTACACTTTTTGGAGGACGATCTCCGAAAAAAGGAAATATCATTCAGGAAAGTGTAAAACGGGAAATGAAACATGCCGCATTTTCACACTAAATAAGAAAAATCTGGTAAATGAATAAAAGGACTTTTCTGATGACTTCTCATGACATTCGCATACTTTTCATAGCAATAATATCAGTCTGTATATCTTGTTCTATATCAACAGATCTGCAGGCACAATCAAAAGAACCTCTGATGGGGCTACAGCTTTCAACCGTTGACTTTGAGCCTCCTGACAACGTGGTACATCAGGCATACTTGGGTCTAAACAGAAAGAATCTAAGCGATAAAACCTTTAATATCAATGATATCAATGCAGATGTTGTGCTTGTGGAAATTTTCAGCATGTATTGCCCTCATTGCCAGAAAGATGCTCCTAATATGAATGCTTTTTTTAATCTGATTCAAAAAAATGAGTCATACAGGGATAGGATCAAATTGATTGGTATTGGCGTTGGGAACTCTGCCTTTGAGGTGGACTTTTTTCGCAAGACATACAACATTGAGTTTCCTCTTTTTTCCGATCCAGACTTCAGGATTCATAAACTTCTGGGGGGAGTTCGTACCCCATATTTCATTGGCATAAAAAAATTAAAAAACGGTCCCCAAACAGTAGATGGTTCAAAAACAGTATTAGATAACTCTTTAAAGGTATTTCTTTCTGAATCAGGAGGAGAAAGGCAGCCGGAAGCGTTTTTGCAGCAAATTATAAAACAGGCTGATTTGCAGTAAAAATAATCTGGGTTGAAGATATTGCCATTTGGGAGTGATCCAGAGAGGTCATAAAAGGTTGGCCGTTTTTTTGCAGGAGGTTAAATAACATGCGTTTATTAGTCACTTTTTTGAGTCTGATGTTGTCGGTTATCATGTTTGATATCATGGCTATTCCATCGTCTGGTTATGCTCTGTCCGATATTTATGGAGATAAGATATATAACACAGGGCATCTTAAACCCACTGACAGTACTCTGAAAGTCAAGATTGGAGAGAGTGCACCTGATTTTACTTTGAACGCCATCTCCGGACAAACTATAACATTAAGTCAGTTCAAAGATAAAAAAAATGTTCTTCTCACCTTTATTCCCGCAGCCTGGACACCTGTATGTTCTGACCAGTGGCCAGGATATAACATTGCAAAATCTCTTTTTGACGAAAATGAGACCATTTTGCTTGGTATCAGTACAGATAATCTGCCTACTCTGTTTGCCTGGACGCGACAGATGGGAGATTTGTGGTTTGAAGTTCTCTCTGATTTCTGGCCGCATGGTGCGGTTGCAGACAGCTATGGTATCCTCAGAACAGATGGCGTTGCGGAACGGGCACTCTTTCTGATTGATAAAAAAGGGGTTTTAAGATTTATCAATGTAAGTGACATCAATACCCGTCCAGATCTTGGCCAGATTGTAAAAGCTATGCAGGATCTTAAATGATTTATATGAAAGTCTCTGTAAGGATCTGTTTTTATGAAGGCTTTCATTTCTTCGATTGTGGCGGGGAACCGCCATGTAGGTTGTATTGTAGAGTGAAATAGATCAGAGAGGAGAGAGGTCATAGAAAAGAATTCATAAGAGATCAGATAAGGGCACTGCCCCAAGAAGTTAGGCCGAAGTAAATTTCATCATAAGCAACTCCTCAATGGTTAGTCGTCTATCTATCAAGCCTTCTACCATAGCAGGAGAAAATTTGTCATACTTTGTCT
>JADGBC010000176.1 GCA_015231705.1 Desulfamplus sp.
TCATGTAACGAGAAAAAAAATAGCAAGTCTATTGAGGAATTTCTTAAAGACAAGCCTGATATTTTAAAACGTGTTTTAGCACAAACTAAAACACCGTTGAAAGATGCAGCAGTTGTTAATACAACCAGATGGGCATTGTTCAATAGGCTAAAAGCTATTGGGTTATCAGTTGAAACGGGCAGTGGTGGATTGACTAAATTTAATAGAATTAAAAGAGATTTGCCTAAAGCACATTGGATTGACGCAGCTTGTATAGGGCAAAGCACTCCAGAAGTTTTACACACTGATGGAATCAAACCGTTAAATATTAAAGCAATGGGTCATGGGAAAAGACAGATGTGCAGAGTTGATAAGTATGGTTTTCCAAGAACATCAGCAAAATCTCAGAAAGTAGTAAAAGGATTTCAAACAGGCGATATGGTTAAAGCTGTAGTAACAAAAGGGAAGAAGATAGGCACATATATTGGACGTATTGCTGTGCGAATTTCAGGTTACTTTAACATTACTACCAGTAATGGTGTTGTGCAGGGAATCAGCTACAAAAGTTGTCTGAAACTGCATGGCTCTGATGGCTATAACTACATAATAAGTTAAAATGGAGGGGTGCATTCCTCCGCTGCCCTAAAGGGACAGCGGTTTCCTGCACCATTAATTTATGAATAAAAACAAAATACAGATTCTATGGGGAACACTTCTTGTAATGGCAGGCCTAGGAGTTTTTTATAGAATCCCTCAGGTTATGCCAAAGATTATGTCAATAGAGGCATTTGCCAATGCAGGCGGCATTATCCGCTTCTGTTTCTATGTACTTGGCATACTTTTGATATATGGCGGTGCCAAAAAAATATATGACCATTTCTATAGTTTTCCAGATAATTAAATTGGTGGAAATGCCGCTTGAGACTACGGACAAAGGGTTTGTCTCACCAAAAGACTTTTCTGGAAGTCTATATAACCGCCATAGCGGGTCATTTATACAGTCTAAAACACGACATAAAACCCAACCCAAATAATTTTCTGGAAACACAGAACAGATTGATATCTTCCGGAGGAGCAGATGAATATAGCTGTAAAAAGAAAAGGGACTGCCTTAAAAACCACCATTAAAGATCAATCCGGTGCTGGTAGAGCACGTATTGGCGAGCTGCTTTCCAAAGAGGGTCAGATTACCAGTGTGCAGTTGCAGGCCGCTCAGGATCAGCAGCGTAAAACTGGTTTAAGATTGAGTAAGCTGCTTCTTTCAATGGGTATTATTGACCCTGAGACTATCGTTAATGTGCTTGGCAGGATTTATGGTTATCAAGTTGTTAAAATTTCCGAAATCAAACCAAGTTCAGGGGTATTGAAACTCCTTCCATTTGCGGAAGCAAAAAAACATATGGCTTTCCCGCTGGGTATTAAAGATGATCAGCTTGTGATCACAATGACAGAACCCACGGATACAGATTCTATTGATGAAATCAAGAGTTTGATTGGTGGAAAGGAGCTTAAGGTATGCGTCTCCACAGAGCATGATGTAATACAGGCCTACAGAGATTTCTACAAAATAAGTGATGATGAGTACAAAGAGCTTATCCATTTTGAAGAGGAGGCTGAGGAGGAGCAGGCAGTCACTTCGGTAGATGACTTTGGATCACTGGTATCTGAGGCGGCAGATGAGCTTGAGGTTGCTGAAGATGATTCCAAGAACTACGATGAGTTTATGGCATCTGATGCCCCTATCATCAAGCTAGTCAACGGTATTCTGATAAAGGCAATCAATGATGGTATCAGCGATATTCATATTGAGCCTTTTGAAAAATCACTGCAGGTAAGATACAGGCTTGATGGCTCGCTTTTCAAGGCCATGAATTTGCCTTTGAGCATCAAGAACGCTGTCATTTCAAGGTTTAAAATTCTTGCAGAGCTTGATATCGCTGAAAGAAGAGTTCCACAAGATGGTAGAATCAAGCTGCGTCTTGGAAAGAAGAAGACTGTTGATTTCCGTGTATCAACACTTCCTACTCTTTATGGAGAGGGCATTGTAATGCGTATTCTGGATCAGAGTGCACTCAATGTTGACCTCTCAAAACTGGGATTTGAAGATGCCACATTCAAATCAATCAAAAGGTGTATCAACAGGCCTTACGGCCTTCTTCTTGTTACAGGTCCTACCGGAAGTGGAAAAACAACTACGCTCTATTCACTTTTGAACCGCCTGAACCAGGAGGATACAAAGATTCTCACAGCTGAGGATCCCATCGAGTTTAACTTCAGGGGTATAAATCAAGTTCCGGTCAAGGATAGTGTCGGCATGTCCTTTGCTGCTGCTCTCAAGGCTTTTTTGAGGCAGGATCCGGATATTATCATGGTGGGCGAGATTCGTGATATCACGACCGCGGAAATTGCTATCAAGGCTGCTATGACCGGCCATCTTGTGTTCAGCACTCTTCACACAAATGACTGCCCATCCACAATCGGAAGGCTCATTGACATTGGTATTCCTTCATACATGCTGGCCTCTGCTGTAACGATGGTACTCTCTCAGCGACTTGCAAGGCGGCTTTGTCCCCACTGCAAGCAGGAGGTTACCGGCCATGATCCCAAAGAGCTTGAACTGTATGGTTTCAGCAAGGAGATTCTTCTCGGGAATCCGGCCAAAAACATACCCCCGCTTAAAATAATGGGCCCTAAAGGTTGCAACCAATGCAATGGAACCGGTTATAAAGGCCGGGTTGGCTTGTACGAACTTATGGAGGTTACAGATGAGGTAGGTAAGGCGATTAACTCTGAAGTGCCTGAAGATCATCTTCGAAAGATTGCCGTGCAGGAAGGTATGACTACCCTTAGAGATGCAGGTATTGAAAAAATTCGTCAGGGTGTAACCTCACTTGAGGAGGTGCTTAAAAAGACAACCATCACAAAAGAGGCACTGCCGTCATATCTTGTCAATCCGGATCTAGAAAAATATGAAGATATGGATTACATCATACGGGAAGGCAATAATGATATTGATTTCTTCAAGTTGGTACGCGGTTCGCTCTATGTTGTTAAGGCAGGAAAAAAGATCGCTGAGATCCATGAGCCTGGTGAATACTTTGGTGAGATGGCAGCCATCACTGGAGAGCCGAGATCCGCATCCATAATGTCCAAGGGAAGATCAGAAGTAAAACGTTTTCCAGGCGATAAACTGCATGAGGTAATAGAGAAGTATCCTGATGTTGCAAAGCATCTTTTTGGAATTCTTGCCAGCCGTTTAAGCCAGGCCAACAAACTGCTTTTGAGCAAACTCAAGCCCGCAGGACAATAGTAACTATTTCTTGCAAATAACGATTCTCAAACCTGCCGAGCAGCAATCTCGATAACCGGTACGACCGGAGCGAGGTATTGCTCTTGGTCACAACAAAGAATGAAAGTCCCATGATTGCAGCTATTTTAAAAGACTTTACATAAAAGTTAACGGCAGGCTCGATAAAATCTCTCTTTTTCACTGTAAATGCATCCACAATACTGTTGTCGGTACATTTTTAACCGTTTAGACTCCTCGATGCCCTCTTTCCACCCACTTCTGAAATCTTTGTAAAGAAAGGGAACTCCTTGCTCTTTCCCAATTGATTCACCTATTGCATTAATCAGGTCATGATTCTGGAACCGACTGTACAGAAGGGTGGAGGAAAAAGCGTCAAATTCTCCTCTCCTTGCAATCTTTGCAGCTGAGTTGAGTCGATCATAGTAACAGAACCGGCATCGATCCTTTTCCCTGAACACAACAGCTTGAATAAAACTCTCAAGTTCATAAGACTTCTGATATATAACCTTGATACCCTTATTTTCAGCGTATTCCATAAGTGTAGTTTCCCTTTTTATGCATTCGGAAAAAGGGTGAATGTTGTGTCGGTAAAAGAATCCAGTCACTTCTATTTTCTCTTTTTCCAGTGACTTGAGCGGATATATGGAACATGGTCCACAGCACATGTGGAGAAGTACTTTCATATTTCAGACTGTGCTCCCTTTTTTGCTTTTTCACTTCTGTGGATGGCTTTATAATTTTGCATATATCTTATCTGCTCCCGAATATGGCTGTTCCTATTCTGACCATGGTTGATCCCTCTTCAATGGCAACCTTGAAATCATCACTCATTCCCATTGAGAGTTGGTCCATGAATATGCCTGGAATATTAACTATTTTAATTGCATCTCTGACCCGTGCGAGTTTTCTTAAATATGGTCTTGCCCTTTCTGGATCGTCAAAAAAAGGCGGCATTCCCATAACCCCTCTCAAAGAGAGATGCTTCAGATGAGAAACAGCTTCTGCCAGCTTGATAGCCTCTGCCTCATTTGTTCCTGATTTTGTCTCCTCTTGGCTGACATTGATCTGAATGAGAATATTCTGGATTTTTCCCACTTTTTCAGCCTGACGGTTTATCTCCTTTGCAAGTTTTAAGGAATCTACAGTGTGAATCAGATCAAAATATTTAACTGCCAATTTTGCCTTGTTGGATTGTAGATGTCCGATAAAGTGCCAAATGGAACGTAATTTTCCAATCTTTTCAATTTTATCTACCGCCTCTTGAATGTAATTCTCTCCTAGGATCTGAACTCCATCTTCAATAGCATTGAGAATAGTATCTACACTCTTTTTTTTGCTCACTGCAACAAGGGTTATCTCGTCCGGGTTTCTGCCACATCCTTGAGCCGCCTCTGTTATCTGCTTCTGAACGTCTTTAATATTCTCCTTTATCTTGCCAGTCACTTGTTATACCTCCATTTGGATCATTTTAGTGCATCAGAATTCATTTCAATGATATGCTCTTTTATCATAACCTCCAGGACTTCACAGACCGGAAGCCCAACAACATTGCTGTATGAGCCATTGATGCTTCTTACCATGAATGCTCCAAGCCCCTGAATTGCATAGCTTCCGGCTTTGTCAAATGGTTCACCAGTGCCGATATACCACTCAATTTCACTGTCAGTCAAAGTTTTGAAAAAGACATCCGTTTTTACTGATTTTGTGATAATTTTCTCCTCTGAGTTAATGCCGTTATATTTAAAGGCAAGACTCTTTTTGCAGCATAGGGTAAATCCGGTATAGACAATATGCGTTTTCCCGCTCAAGGTTTCAAGCATATGCCTTGCGTCATCTTCAGAGATTGGTTTTTCAAGAATTGCTTCTCCAAGCACAACTGTTGTATCAGCACCGATAATCCATTTATCTGGGTGCTTTTGTGCAACATACAAAGCCTTTTCCCTTGAAAGTCTCCTTACGTACTCATCAGGCCGTTCAGAGGCAGCAATACTCTCTTCAATGTCTGCTGGTATCACTTCAAAATCCACTCCGGCCTGTTCAAGAAGCTCTTTTCTTCTGGGAGATTGAGATGCAAGGACGAGCTTTTTTTTTGTTATTTTCTTCATCGGCATAAAGTCTTTATTTTCCATATATTTTCTGGTATTTGTCTTGATGTTAGCTTTCAAAAAATTATTACAAGGCTTGCAATTTTCATGTTTATAGTATAAGAAAGATAAGTTTTGCAAGCCTGGGTGGCGGAACAGGTAGACGCAAGGGACTTAAAATCCCTCGGAGCATAGCTCTGTACGAGTTCAATTCTCGTCCCAGGTACCAGCTAAAATCAAAGGGGCTATCCACAATGGATACCCCTTTTTGTTTGCCCTGCACACAATCAACCCCCTCCACCTGAACGAGGGGTGGAGATATCCAGTTTGATGGGAATCCTTCTGGCCTTTTTGAAAGTTGTTCTACGGTCATATCAGCATATTCTTGGCAACTGCTCTCCTGTGAGCATATCAACAATCCTTGAGCCTCCAATGGATGTTTTCAGAAAAACTCCGCAAGGTTCCGGTCTAACGACCTCTCCTATAATTGCCGCATCTTTTCCAAATTGATCCTTTTTGATAATATCAAGAACTCTTTCAGCAATTTCAGCAGAGACTACAGCAAGAAGCTTTCCTTCATTGGCAAGATAGAGAGGATCAAATCCCAGAAGTTCGCACATCCCGCGAACTGTGTTACTTATTGGAAGAGCATTTTCAATAATATTTATACGAACATTGGACTGTTGTGCAATCTCGTTCAGTGTTGTGCCAACACCGCCTCGGGTGGGATCCCTAAATACATGGACACCTAAGCCAGATCTTAAATGGCCTGAATCTGACACAGACCTGTAGTTGTACGTCTGTGCTGTATCAAGAATTTTTTTAACCATGCTGTTTAGTGCTGCACTGTCGCTTTTTATATCAGAATCAAATTTTAGCCCCTCTCTGGTGCTAAGTATGGTTATGCCGTGATCGGCAATAGTCCCGCTGATAATCACTTTGTCTCCGGGTCTTGCATTGCTGCCAGAAAGATTGACACCAAAAGGTATGATACCAAATCCTGATGTGTTGATAAAAATCTTATCTACCTTTCCTTTTGGCACAACCTTTGTATCTCCGGTGGCAACAATAACACCAGCTTTACGTGCAGCTTCTGCCATGCTATCAAGAACTACTTTTAAATCATCAACAGAAAATCCCTCTTCAAGAATCAAGGCAACACTTATATATTTTGGATCTCCTCCACACATGGCAATATCATTAACCGTACCATTGACTGCAAGATCTCCAATATTGCCTCCAG
>JADGBC010000177.1 GCA_015231705.1 Desulfamplus sp.
CTGAATCAGGATATTCAGGATGAAAGGATTTACAGGATAAACATCTTGTCCATCCTGTAAATCCTGGCCATCCTGATTCAGACAGATGGAGATTTGCCTGTAAATGATAGCAAGGTGTCGTTTTTGAATGAATCAGGAAGAAAAAGATAGATAATTTATCTTTTTTAAAGCGGAATCAATACCTGATATGAAATAAGTACAGACCAGCTTAGTACAAGGCCAACAGTGTTAAGAGTAAATGGCAAAAATGCCACAAGATATAGTGAATACCAGGGGTAAAGGGTAGGAGTCAATATAAGCCAGGCAAGAGCGACCATGAAAAAAGAGGTCATTGTTGCCTGCAGTGCATGATTTTTAAATATCCTCAGAAAGATAGAATAGGCAAGATAAAGAGAGACTACAGTAATTAAAACAGATGCTCCAGCTCCTGTTTTTGCCATATGCCCTTCAATGTTCTGCTCTGCTACCCCGTGCTCTGCTACCCTGAAGATAAATCCTGAAAACTCCCACTTTTGAATATAGAGAGTCAGCGTATCTATGCTGTTGACAATATCAGGCCAGAACAGAGTTATTAAAAGTCCTGTAAAAACAGCACAGCCTCCTGTAGCGGCAATTTTTCTTCTTGGACATCTTAGCAAAAACATCAAGCCTGGAAGAAACATCAGAGGGATCCACTTTGTTAAAATTGAGAGCCCGATAAATATCCCCGAGATTATCCCTGAAAGAGCAAGAACACTCCACCAGTAACTTCTATTCCACCAGTAACCCCCACTCCACCAATAACCTCTTTTGATTTCATGATGGAACGAAACATATATAGCCATGAGAAGAAAGAGTATTGCAGCTCCATCAATATGTCCGGAGGAGCTGATTTCAAGCACAGGCAGAGGGTGCCAGGCATAAATGGTTGCACGAGATACTGGCAGCTTCATCTCTTTGAGAATGCCGATAATCAGGGCACAGGAGAGCATATCCATGAGAACAAGTACCAATTTCATACCTGTGACTATTGATCTGATATCTGTCAGTACTAAATTTGTACCCGGCAGCATTGACTTCATAACTGTGACCATGCCTATAATTTTGCCTGCAACAGCCCCTGCTGCAAACACTATCTGTGCTGCGGGCGGATAGATTGTTGGCAGGTCTGGATGGCTCACAAGTGGAAGAAGAGAAGCTACTATATCGCAGTATGCATCAGGATTTGAGAGACATGACGAGTATGAGAGACATGGCGAGAATGAGGAATATGATGAGAATGATGAGAGGGGAGAAGAGGCACACAAGGATAAGGGCGAAATAGCGAAACAGGAGTTATACAGATCAATCGGTGCGTTGCTATAGGGATTATCTCCGTTTATGAGCATAATGCCATCAAGGCAGTAACGGTAGATATCATCTGAAAGGGCAGGGGGCTGCCAGACGAACATAACGCGAATAAGAAGTGCGAAAGTCAGAATAAAACCCACAGACCAGGGTTGTGCTGAACACCCTTTATACAAAAGTCTTTGTAAGAATCTGTTTTCAAGGGGATCTGCGATATGAGAAGATTGTTGAGTTTTAGTTGAAAATTCTGTCTGGGCAACGGCAAGCAGTATCACAATAAGAGCTGACAAGAGAGTCAGTTCAGGTATGGCAAGTGAGAGATCTGGCTTAAGGGCAAGCCATAAAAAGCAGGCAAAAACAGATATGGGAATCAAAAGGGCATGGGCATATTTTAACCATCCTGGAGCGTGAAAATCAGAATGCATCATCGGATCATATCGTCAGATGGCTTGCAAATTCAGTAGCCTTGATAAGAATACCATCAAGATCCAGAGTGAGTATCTTTCTGTCTTTCACCACAATCTCTCCGTCAATCAACACATCTCTTACATCAGCACCTGTTGCAGAATAGACAAGGTGGGATATCGGATTATACATCGGAACCAGGTGGGGTTTATGGGTATCCAGTATTATAATATCAGCTTTTTTGCCGATTTCCAGAGAGCCTGTTATATTACCCAGCCCTATTGCCTTTGCTCCCTCTATGGTGGCCATTTTCAGTACTGACAATACGTCTAATACTCCAACGTCGAAACGGTGAACCTTATGAAGTTTTGCCGCGGAATCCATCTCTGTAAACAGATCAAGGTTGTTGTTACTTGCACCGCCATCTGTTCCCAGCCCGGTTGGTATTCCGGCACGAATGAAATCAAGAACAGGTGCGATACCAGAGGCAAGTTTCATGTTGCTTTCCGGATTGTGGGATATTGAAGATCCCCGTTGTCTTATAATATCAACATCAGCATCTGTTACCCATACCGCATGAACCAAAAGGGTAGTGCTGTCTAAAATGCCAAGGCTGTCAAGATATTCAACTGTTGTTTTTCTATGTTGCTGCCTTATCTGATCTCGTTCCGAGCGTGTCTCAGCAACATGGATCTGAAACAGAACGCCTGTATCCAAAGCTGCCTGCTTGGCATGAATAAGAGTCTCTTTTGAACAGGTGTAAGGTGAATGGCAGAATATTGCAGATCTAATCCTTGGATATCTGTTTTTGAATTTTTGGGCATAGCTTGTGGCATGTTCAACATTCAGCAGGGGATTGACAATGCCAGGGGCTGGAAAGTCAATTACCCCCTGGCCAAGAACTGCTCTTATGCCTGATGTATAGACCGCCTCTGCCACAACCTCTTCATGAAAATAGCCGTCACAACATGTTGTTGTCCCTGAAAGAAGCATCTCCGCACATGAAAGCAGTGTCCCACACTGCACGGTTTCAGGCCCAATATAACGTGCTTCAAGTTTGAACATGTAGTCATTAAGCCAGGTAATAAGAGGCATATCATCTGCAAATCCACGGAACAGTGACATGGGAAGATGGGTATGGGTATTGACAAGCCCTGGCATCACGATACCTCCCCTGGCATCAATGACGGTACATGCATGCATATCAGCCATTTCAGATGTAGTCCCGATTTTTGAGATTATATCTGACCGTATCAAGAGAGCCCCGTTATCAATGATGCGATTTTGAGAATCAACAGTTATAATTCTGCCGTTTTTGATCAGGATATCACCGTCAAAAAATTTTGGTTCGCAGCTTTGTTCCGAGTTGGTCATCGCTTTACCTTCTCCTTTTACCCTGCTGATATAAGTATTTCTATATGAAAATACCTTTGAGATAGCCGTAATTATAAGACTTTAATTTTTCGTTGTGCCCATCAGGGCATGGCCGTTATATTTCAAGTGTTGCTGGATTTCAGATGGCTGAACCACAAGGTATATTTTCAGTAATCAACCTGGGCTTTTACAAGCCCCTTCTGAACCTTTGATTCAGGAGGGGTAGTTGACCAAGAGTATTACTCCATTTCAAAAGGTGATCAATTACAAATTTTCTTTTTTTCATTCTGAAAAGGGCAAGGTGATCTAAAAAACAGTGTTAATCAAGAGATATCTCAACATGAAGTTTTTTTCCGATAGTTTCAAGCTCATGTTCAATTGTCTCTGTTGTGATGCCATTTGGAAAAACTACCTCAATGTCCATCATATAGAGGGATGTACCGCTTTCAGGAGATGGTTTTGTCCTGGATCTAAGGGTGACAATGTTAATATTGTGATCTGAAAGCAGTTTGCTCACTTTATATACAATACCTGCCTGATCTATCCCTTCAACAGATACAGTATGGCGATTGCCGTTTATTTTGTACTCTGGCTGCTGAAAATCGAGTGGTCGGATAAAGACTGAAATGCCCTTCTCCTTCTCAAGCCTTCTGCAATCTCTGTAGAGGTTATCTTCGAGCATTTCGCCCTGTCCTGATAACAGAAGAATAAGTGTGAACTCGTCTGCAAGAAGCCCCATCTGTGACTCTTCAAGGTTGCAGCCGTTTTCATAAATTATTGCGGAAACATCTGCTACGATACCTGGTCTATCTTTGCCAAAAGCGGTCATTATAAATTTTTTTTCCATTCCGTCTGCTCCTTTATTGGTTTTTGATCAAGATTATAACGGTTTTTGTATCTCCAGTTATTTTCTCAGTTGTTCTTCAAGTTTAAACTGTCGGGTAAATTTCAAAGCAATTCACGATTTCAACTATTTTTCTACCCGACAATCAAACCTTGAAAGAAGACTCAGTCAGTTTTACATCTCTTGTCTCCTCATCAATGGTTGTAGATGTAGAGGCTATTTTTACTCGGGTGCCTTGGGAGAGTCTGCCGGATATCCTGATTTCGGGTCTTGCTGGATGGCGTTCTGCCCATTTGAAAAAGAGGTTTCTGTCCATCTCAAGTTCCATTATCAGTTTTTCAACATCCGGTTTAAGCTCTTTTATGCTGTTTTCTGTTTTTTCCAGATTAAACTCCATCTCTTTTTTCCGCACGTTATATTTTTTTAGCTCATCAACGGAAGTTGCCATTTTAAGCTTGAGTTCATCTATAAGGAGTGAGGTCTTCTCATTGGCATATCCATTAATACCAATATTTTGGCTGTACTCAACATAAGCAGCTTTGGCACGATCATGAACAGCTTTGAGCTCAACCATCTTTTTGAATATTTCGTTGATATTGTGTTCTTGCTCTGCTCTGGCTTCTATGAGCTCATCAAGCTCTTTTCGGGCATTACGTATCTGATCGGTAATCTGACGCGACTTGAATACAATATGATCTTCACAGCCAGCGGTGATGTAACAGGGTTCTGTGACATTGCTTCCAACAGCGGCTGCAATGACTCCCCCTTTGGCAGATATCTTTGAGGCAATGATTCTGCTTGTTGGGGCATTACACTCTCCACTGATAATAATTATGGAGTCTATTATCTCATGCTCAACAAAAACATCTCCAAAGGCTTCAATGCGTGAATTGTGTATATACTTTGCATGCACACTTCCCTGTGTTTTTATACGGCTGCGGTTAATACCAGCTTCAACTGTCACATCCCCTATTGATGACAATGTTGCCCCCCTGATCTCTCCTGCCTTTACCTGACCCGCGTTGAGAGGGTATGCACCGGTAAGTGTTCCGGCTACATTCACGCTGGCATATGGTTCAATCGGGCCAAAACAGGCATCAGCATCACCAATAACATTGATAAGAGGAAAGATGTACAATCTGCCATCTAATGAAATGGCAGGATAGCCGCTCTGGTCAGAGATTGCCTGTGTGCCATCTTCAGACAAATAGACGCCTTTGCCACAACGCAACAACGATGAATCCGGCAACTCAACAGTTTTTCCAAAAACATCTTTCCCCCTGGTTTTAATGTATCCTGACTCAACAGATGCAACTGTTTTGTTTTTTTTCAAGGCGATATCGCTGACAAGGGTGTCTGAATTAAACTTATACTCAGCCTTTTGACTGTAGCAGTACTCTCCAACGGCTGCCTGGAAATAGTCCTCTTTTTGATCAATGTAAGACTGCAGAAGAGCATCACTTAATATGCCGGTTTTGACCCCTTTTTTTTCAAGAGCTGCCTTTATGGTTGCTGGTGTGATTTTTTCTGGCTCCGGCTCTTTTGAATTATCAATTAAAGAGTCAGGTAAAGAGTCCGGCTGACTTGAAACTGACTTATCTGAATCGGAAAGATTATTGTATGTAATTCTCACCCAGGCAGACATCCTGTTGGGAGCAACAGAAACATCAATATTTTGAGGCTCTGCTCCCATCTCTTTGTTGACAACCTGATGTCGTGAAGAGGACTCAGGGCTGTTTTTACCAAAGCTTTCAGTATATTGGTCAGGTTCCGGTTCAAGCCGGTTTTCTTCAGATGGCCTGATCTGCTGCCTGTCAGTTGTCGAGGTATGCTGTAGACCTGCAATAACCCGCTGCTGCTCTCTTGTTATCACCCTTGATTCAACAAGTATATCACCGACCATTTTTCTGACTCTTTTTTCACGGAACAGCTGCTGCTGTTTTGCAAGGGCTGATTTAATCTCTTTTTGTGTTGCATACCCTTTTTCAACTGCAATATAGCCAAAAAGTTCGCTTTTTTTTCTGACAATCAAAAAATCACGGAGAACCTTGATCAACAATGCCTGCTGCTTTGTGATGATCTGCTTTATCACCAGAGCTTCATCTAATGAGCAGGACTCTCCCTCGGATTTTTTATCCTCAATAAAGCGGTACGCCTCCCTCAACTGATCCTGATTGATCATGTCATACTTAAGGGCAAGAGCGACAAATGAAGGGATGCTGTTTTCAGGTGGTTTCAAAGGATATCTTTCTTCAAATTAGCTATCCAGCAATTTTAATTTTGGCTTCAGCCATCTATAATAACAGTCAACTTTAGCGGGCTTTAAACGATTGAATATTATTTCTTTAAAATTTAGAATGGCTGTCAGTCATCATACTTTACACCTTTTTGTGACTGTGCCTGTATTGCTGTGATTGCAACGGTATTAACAATATCAGTGACTGTGCAGCCGCGGCTCAAATCGTTCACAGGATAGCGAAGCCCCTGAAGCACAGGCCCTACAGCAACCGCACCTGATGACCTTTGAACTGCCTTGTATGTATTGTTCCCGGTATTAAGATCCGGAAATATAAATACTGTTGCAGCTCCTGCCACCTCGCTTTGAGGAAGTTTTGTCTTTGCCACTGAAATATCAACAGCCGCATCATACTGGAT
>JADGBC010000178.1 GCA_015231705.1 Desulfamplus sp.
ACAACGGGAATCCATATATTTTTATCCGCCTTGAGGGACATACAGATGACAAGATGTTCCGTTTGCCGATGTTTCAGCAATATAGTAATAACATAGAACTCTCCATTGCAAGAGCTGCCGAAGTTTCACGACTCTTAGTTCATTACGGGGTAGATACAAGACAGATAAGCCTTGTGGGGTTCGGAGATAGGCAACCACTTGTTCCAAATGACAATCCACAAAACAGGGAAAAAAACAGGCGTGTAGAGATTAAAATCGGTGATATAAGTGAAAATAAAAAAGATTAATCACAATGGAAATTTTCCTTAAAAGTGTATTTATTAACACATGAGGTATTTCATGAAAGTTCTAATTGTAGATGATGATACTCCTGTTCGCAAAATATTATCAAAAATAGTAAGTCATTATGGACATCAAGCTGTGACTGCTGAAAACGGTCAAATAGGTTTGGATATATTTTTAAAAGAACCTCTTAAATTTGATGCGATACTGAGCGATGTCATGATGCCAGTGATGGATGGATTTGAACTGTTAAAGAGAGTACGTCATCAAAATAGTGAAATTCCCTTTGTAATCATGACGGGCTATGGTGACAAAGGTATGATTATAAGGGCACTCAAACAGGGTGCAACAGATTTTTTGACAAAACCTTACACCAAAAAAGATCTTTCCGATTCACTGAATAGAATCGAATCCATGCTCAACACAAAACAGTCCATGGATTATGCTCTTCCTTTTATAAATACAACTCTTAACACCTCAATACCAAGCAGGATAGATCTTATCCCCGGTCTTATCGGATTTCTCAAGGCAGTTGCAAGACCCTATTGTCATTTATATGGCATCAATGTTTTTGATATTGCAACTGCTTTGAGCGAAGCCATTACCAATGCCATTATACATGGAAATCTGGACATTCCATCATCAGTCAAAAACAGCTCATGGACAGAGTTTGACAAACAGGTGTGTGAGCGTGAGTCCATGGCAGAGTATGGTGGTAAAATGGTTTCTGTCTGCTTTAAAATTATTGAGATGGTGGATACTGAAGGTAAGGAAGAAGACGGAAGAGCCGGTAACCTGAACCTTCAGAATGCGATCTGTGATTCCGCAGCAGCAAATCTTCAGAGCGAAACCGTAAATTGTAAAAGCGAAAACTTTAATGCCGTAAGCCATAAGGAAGAAATAGATAAAACCATAAGTTTTCTGGAAAAACAGAGAAAAAAACATATGGCCATGCAGTGGGATATCGCAGATAATGGGAAAGGTTTTGATATCAAAAATATACCAGACACTCTTTCTTCTGAAAATTTTCTTCTCTCAGGACGGGGAATACTTATGATACGTTCATTCATGGATCAGATATCATGGAACAGTAAGGGCAATTGTATTAAAATGGTTAAATACCTGCAGAGATAGACAACCTGTCCGTTTTCAGGAACGGTAAGTCCATTATGAGTTGTCTAAGAGTTAAAGTCTTTATAAAATAGCTATTTGTAGAGATTCATATAATATATGAGAAGGATAATGGTAAATAGAGCATAATGATAATTGATACTATAGCAAAATGGATATGGGACCCGATCCTGTGTCTTATTTATCTTGAGCTGGGAGTGGTATTTCTATATCTTACCCGTGCAGTGGCATGGAGAAAAAGCCTTCGGGTTTTTATCAAGATTATAGTGAGTGACAGCACTGCCTCCGGCGACCGTATGGTTTCACACAGAAAAGCCTTTTTTTCAAGTGTGGCTGCAACTGTCGGGATTGGCAATATCGCCGGGGTTGGAACTGCGATCCACCTTGGTGGACCAGGGGCACTTTTCTGGATGTGGGTATCGGCTCTGTTCGGCATGTTTTTCAGGATGGTCTCAACTTATATGGCAATCCGGCTCCGTCCAGAAGATGAAACATCTCTCTCCTTTGCAACACCAATGCTCTATCTTGAAAAATATATGACCGGAAGTTGGCGTTTTATCCCTCAAATAGTTGCACTGCTGCTCCTGATTCAGGGTGTTGTTCTTTACAACATGGTGCAGGCCAACTCTCTTGCACAGGCTATGCACAACCGGTTTGATATACCCAATTTGTTGATAGCAGCAGTAATGACCCTGTGTGTCGGAGTGGTGATTCTTGGCGGTTTGCAGAAAATCGTTGATTACTGTTCGGCAATAGCACCTGTTGTAATCATCATTTATGTGCTTACTGGCCTTATGGTGTTGCTCCTGAATCCGGTAAATGCAATCAGTGGATTGGGCAATGTTTTTGCCTGTGCCTTTATGCCCTGCTCCATTGCCGGGGGAGTGGCTGGCTATACTATTCTTCAGGCCATGCAGTTTGGAGTTTCACGAGGGGTCTTTTCCCATATGTCAGGCATGGGGACAAGCACATTTTTACAAGGTGCAAATAGAGATAATCCGGCGGCCGGAGCATTCATGGCAGCCATTACTCCGTTTGTTGATACCATAATAATATGCACTGTCTCAGGTCTTGTGATCCTTTCCGGTTCAGACTGGCAGTATGAAACAGGTGCACATCTGACTGCTATGGCATTTGAAGCAGGGATCGGTTTTATTGGTCAGGTTGTGGTGGTGATAAGTCTTATTGTCTTTGCCCTGACAACCATTGCCGGATTTGCACATATTTCAGAAAGATGTTTCAGGTATCTTGGAGGCAAAGATGCCACATCTTACCGAATAGTGTTCCTAACAGTGACGTTTATGGGACCATTTCTCAATTTAGGATTTGTCTGGTCTTTAAGTGATATAATAATTGGCATGACAATTGTCTTTCATCTGATCCCGCTTCTATATATCACGCTTAAGAACAACCGTGAAATGTATAGAGATCTGCTGATGTTTGCAGAAGGGGATGTCGGGGAGACAGTAGCGTCTGATATGAGAAAAAATCAAAAAATGAAGAGAAGAAAAATTGATGATCTCGTAAAAAGTCCTGAATCGGCAGATTTGTAATTTGTAACTGATCTGTTTTATTAAACGCATAGCCCTTGAACAGACCCACTTCTTACAACTTCATCAAGTGTTAAATTTAATATTCTCTACAATAAGGGTGATAGGTGATTTGAACCATTGTTATATCATCTTGCTGGCTTACGTTGCCACGGAAAGCATCAATGCTCTGCTTGATTTGCTCAAGAATTTTGTCAGGTTGATATTTTGATTTGACAGAATTATATTCATAGTCTGCAACACCAACCTTATTGTAGAGAATATTGGGTTTTACCGTATCCTGTCTAAAATGATTCTCCAGGCGTTCTTGACCATACATCTCATTTTTATGATTAAATGTCTCTGTAACACCATCTGAAAAAATATAAATATGATCTTCAGGAGTACATTTATATTTTTGCAATTCACACTTGAGCTTGTTATTTTCAAGGATTCCCAAGGGCAGATTCATGGAACTCATTTTGTGTTTTATACCACCGTTTTTTTCTACAAAAAGAATATCAGGCAGACCACCGTTCCAAACAGTTACTAATCCTTCATGGCAATCAATCTCCAGAATAGACGCACATAGAAAGATATTTGAGGAGAGAAGTTTCTTCAATTTTCCGTTTATCTCATACACAAAATCGCTTATTGGCTGATTGCTGTCTGCCATACGGTTAAAAATTTCTAAAACAGGCATTGCACCAGTGGCGGCCAGAAGCCCATGACCTGCAAAATCTCCCAAAAGTAGATAACATCCCCCTGAAGGCTTTCTTCTTGACATAACGATATCTCCAGAAAATACCTCTAAAGGAGTAATAATACTTTTTATGTTTGGACAGATCTCATCATTATGCTGAAGGACTTTCTGGAATATATTTGAAGCAGCATCATGCTCCTGATTTATTTTGTTATTTAACAGTTCAAGTTTGGCGTTGCTACTCTCAAGCTCATTTGAATATTTTTCCAGTTGCTGTTTTGATTGCCTGAGCTCCTCAATGGCAGCTTGTAATTTTATATTTTGTATTTTCTGGTTGTGATAAAGAGACTTCAACCTTTCCATGGCAAGGATTTTGGTTTTTAGTATCAAATGGTGGACGGGTTTGGTTAAAAAGTCATCAGCTCCTGATTCAATGGCCATGGCAATATCTTCCGGGGCACTCAGAGAACTTAATACAATTACAGGAACAAAGTTATCTCCTGAATGCTCCTTGATAAGTCTTGTTGCCTCATAGCCGTTCATGACCGGCATCATGATATCAATAAGTATAATGTCGGGCTTTACGCACTTGAACAGTTCGACCCCTTCAAGCCCATTTTTTGCCATATAAACAGTGTAGCCATTTTGTTTCAACAAGATCTCTAATATATGCAGATTTGATTTATTATCATCAACAACAAGAGCTTTCATAAAGATTTTTCCGTTAGAATTAGAATTTTACCATGAAAATGTACATCTTCCTGTTCATCATTAGAGGTGGCCGAATCCGGCCATGAACGTTTTTTATACCGGCCAATGGAATTCAAGAAAAGTCACATCATCTTTCAATGCAGCATTGGCTGTAAGTTCAATAATTTTTTCTTCAATCTGTTGATGCATGAAATGACTCTGAGGATATCCTGCTTTTTGCAGAATATCCTTAAATCTTTTCTCACCAAGCACTTCTCCATATCTATCAGGATTTTCAATGGCACCATCCGTATATACAAACAGCACATCTTCAGGACCAAATTTTGTAATCTGTGCAGGGTAATCCGCATTTTCTACCATTCCCAGGGCAAAACCGGAAATTTGAATATTTTTTACAGAATCGTTTTTGTTAAAAATCAGTACTTCAGGAAAAGCCCCGCCTGCCAGGGTTACTGTTTGTTGATCTGTATCAATAACTCCACAGACTGCGGCTGCAAACGAGAAATTACCATGCATTAGCTGGTATAGCTGCTGATTCAGGGTTTTAATGAATTTTGTTATATCTGGAAGCATATAAAAATGCTCTTCCCAAAGAGACCTTAAATACATTGTGTGAAGTGCCGCTGATGTACCGTGCCCCATCACATCGGCCAATAAAAATACATATTGATGTTTGGATAACTGATCAACTGCATAATAATCCCCGCCAATTATATCGTGCGGAATATAATGAACAGCTGCCTTAAGTATAGAATCCTCTCTGATATTCCATTTCAACGCCTTATTCTGGATTCTTTTTGCACGATCAAGATCACTGATAACATCCGACACATCCCTGAACACCTCCACTCCACCAATAATTTCACCTGATGAATTTTTCAGGGGAGATACATTGACCTGAACAGGAACACGATCTCCATTACTCTTCTGGGCATAAACAATAATAGGTGTGGTGGTTGGTTGCCCTGTTACAATAGAACGATAAAGCGGACAGGTATCTTTACCACATAATTTTCGGCTCTCTTTATCTACGTGCGATAATATCTCGTCCATGCAGGATAGACCAAGCACATCTTCTTTACGCCAACCCGTTATTTTTTCGGCAGCCTTGTTCCAGTATATAATTTTACGGTCAAAATCCGTAACATAAACTCCATCCACAATAGAATCCAGAATGTCTTCAGAAGCGAAATTGTTTTTGATATCTTTTGTCATGATAAAATCCCTGTTAATATTTTCACTACCTGGTCAGGCATTTGCAGAATCCAACAAACATTTTTAAATTGTATTGTCCAGCCATAACATCTTTTTTCAGAATCTGTAAATTCTCTTGCCAAAATAACACGGAAATCGAAGATAAAAATCTAAACAGAGTTTGTTACTTGATGAAAACTCTCTTTGAATAACCGTGAGCATATGGCTTTAATACTTCATTGTGGTCGAGAGCCAATACCTCGTTTTGCCGTGCGGATTATGAAAAAACTGTAATTCAGGATGAGATTAAAGTCAAAGTTTTTTCAAGTAATCAGCAATCACATCGATATTAACATGATTGACAATTCTGTCTTGTTTCGATTATTGTTTAGTCAAACAATCCGAAATTGCAGGACTTGGAAGATAAGAGAGAAACCAGAAAAATACCACGGGGGGAAAGTGAACCAAAGATGTTTGATATGCAGAAACAGTGTCAGTGATTTCCCTGAAGAGCCTGGTGACAATGGTGATTGCAAATACCATTGCCCATGTTGCGGATTCGTCGCTCTTTCCCGGGAGGCTGTACATTATATTTCAACAGATGGTTTTATTTCTGAAAAGGACAAATCTTTAATCAGTATCTTTTTAAGAGGCAGGGTTGAGAAAAAAGACCAGGATGGAAAACAAGAAGCTGATGTCTTACATGAGGGGCTGACCATTGACGAGTTGGAAAGTCTCATCAAAACATACCGACCGCTGGATCCTTTGGGTAAAATTGAACAATTTCTTTTTATTGTGGAAAAAAGAACAAAATCCCCTGGCCATTTTGCAGATATTAAAATTCAGACAGATTATCCTCTTTTTCACTGTCACTCATCCTACGAACTGTTCTCCTTGATTGCTTTTCTTGACAAGGAAGAGCTGATAGATACAAGAACGTCTGACGCCACCTTCAATTTAATCGACAAACCAGCTATATCTGACAAAAAAGCTTCGAAAGAATTTTCCGGTTCTCAGGATCAATGCTCTGTGATGTTGACAACAAAAG
>JADGBC010000179.1 GCA_015231705.1 Desulfamplus sp.
TTTTCAAGAAAATCAAACGCACCCGATTTGGTGGCATCTACTGCCGACTCAATTGTGCCATGCCCGGTAATCATTATGACCGGCAGATTGAGATACTCTTTTTTGATAGCTTTCAAGGTCTCAATTCCATCCATGCCCGGCATCCAGATATCAAGAAGAACAATATCAGGAGAGAGGGTTTCAATTTTTTTTAAAGCATCATAGCCGTTAAAGGCATGAAACACCTCAAAACCATCATCAGAAAGTATCCCCTCAAGAGATTCTATTATGGACTCATTGTCATCAACAATCAGAACTGCTGGAAACATTCAATCACCTTTTTTTGTTTTAATCCACCCCCTGTAGGAGGTAATGCTGTTGACTTAAGCCCTGATGTGTAAGGTCAGCCCTTTGTCTGAATTAGGATGATCAGGATTAAAAGATGTACAGGATGAGAAAAAATCCTGCTTTATCCTGTAATCTTGTTTATCCTGATTCAGACAAAGGTAAACCACAAGACTTAAGTCAACAGCATTGCCTGTAGGAGGAGGGCATTGTTTCAAACGATAAACTATTATGGCCGTAATGCCGATTGTGCCGATTCCGAGCAAAAAGGCTCGACTCTTCTAAGTACCCGAACATATTTAATCTGGTATTTTAAAATTTCATTATTGAGACATATCAACAAGTTAGAATACAAAAAAAATTACTATTTCTGTTTGGGTACTTACTGTACCGGCAGCTCAATAATAAATCTTGCTCCAACCGGTTTGTTGTCCTGAACCCTTATCATCCCCTTATGGTCTGTAATAATGGAATTGACAATGGCAAGACCCAGCCCCATACCCGATTTTTTTGTCGAGAAATATGGCTCAAATAGTCTTGTCTTTTCATGATCTGAGATCCCTTTACCATTATCAGCAACCTCGATTCTGGCAAATTTCAGGATATGATCATAGGCAATATCAATAACAATAGATCCTTTTTTGTTCAAGGCTGCCACAGCATTGTCAAAAAGATTGATAAATGCCTGCTTCATCTGCTGACGGTCAAGCTGGAATTCAGGAAGATCCGGTGGATATGAAAACTGTATATCAACCTCTTCAAGTCCCTCTTTGTAAAGAGCAATTGTCTCATGAATAATACTTTCGATTCTTGCAGATGCCATGTGAGTATCTGGAAATTTTGCAAAGGTTGAGAACTCATTGACAAGGTTTCTGATCAGATCCACATGCTCCACGATCATGTCAGTACACTGGTCAAAAACATCTTCTTGAACTGTTTTTGAGTATTTGCGTTTTAGTCTCTGGGCAGAGAGCTTGATAGGAGTTAATGGATTTTTTACCTCATGGGCTATGCGCCGTGCAACTTCTCTCCAGGCAACTATACGCTGGGCCTTTTCAAGTTCTGTAACATCATCAAACACCATTACGGTTCCAATACTTTCTTGCCCCTTTGCCTCAGCCGTTGCCCCTTCAACAATATCCTGTTTTTTCTCCATACCATATATCTGGCTTTCACCAACGCCCTGGTTTTTCTCCGTCCCATCAGCTCTGAGTGCTGTGAAATGTGCAAGAAAATACCTTGGTGAACCATTTATGGGAAGAGTAAGAGGAAGCTGAACGTGATTCATGGAGGCGGGCATCTCCCGATATATTCTTTCTGCAAGCTCAAGCAGATCTCCTTTGAGAGTCTGACGATAGTGTTGATTGAGTATGTCCATGCCTTTAATATTTAACATATTTTCCGCAGCCTTGTTGATGGTGGTAATAATGCCGGCACTGTTAATTGAGATCACGCCGGCAGAGATGTTTCTAAGAACAATCTCCATATACTGCCTGCTCTTTTCAATCTCTTCATTCTGAAGCTCCACCATTTTTTTTGACTCTGCTAGTTTCTCTCTTCCGCTGGCAAGTTCTTTGGTCATGGAGTTAAAAGAGTCAATCAACTGGCCTATTTCATCATCACCCTCAAAGTCTATGGTATAGCTTAAATCTCCCTGAGTTACTCGCTGGGTACCTTCGACAAGTTTCATTATTGGAATGGTAATTGATCTGGCAAGGTAAAATCCGAGCCAGACAGCACAGAAAATTACCAACAGAGCAACAATGGATAGCGAAATATAATTGGATACCTGAACCGGATTTTTGATCATGGCAAGCTGCTGGTACTCTTCTACCCCCTTTGAGATAGAGATCAGATTAGCATAGAGTTTCGGAGATATCAAAATAGAGGCTACCAGAAAAGCTCTGGCATTCTCAGATGTGGAGCCTAAGGGTATTGTGACAATGCTTTTCATAACCTCACCTGTGGGGATCTGCTCGGAAAAAGTTCTGGTTCCGGTCTTTATGTCAACCTGCATCAGATCATCAGTGGTCAAATTAGGGAAATACTCTTTTTCAAGGTCTGAAGAGAGGGATAAGACAATGCGTTTGGCATCTTTAGTATAAATTTCCAGAACATGAAGATCAAAAGTTTTTCTGAGCACTTCACCATACATCTTTAATTTTTCCTCTTTTTCAGTTGAGAGCATATTTGAAACAAGAGGTTTTTCTGATGAATTGTTCAAGGAACTTTCTGATGACTTATTTAAGGATATCAGCATTTCAGGATCTATGTACTCCACAGCCTGACTGGCAAAAAAGAGATTTTTTTCTTCTAAATGGCTGTAAAGATCTCTTCCAACTGAGAGAGCATTCTCAAGAGCCTGTTCAACCGGTGTATTGAACCAAAAATCAATGCTTGTGGATATAAAATGGATGGAAAAAAAGAAGAGAACACTTGTAGGAACAAGGGAGAGAGTAATAAATGCAGCAACTAATTTTGTCTTGAATTTTGTACCCAGAATCTTGCTCTTTTTTTCATAATAGAGCTTGGCAAGGTTCCTGAACACAAGGAGAATAAGGGTTAGAAGCAAAAGAAGATTGGTATTGATAAGAATAAACATCAACACCGCATTGGATACCGGAATGGTATCACCCAGACCGATTATATTGATCTCCACAAATGTAAGAAGAGCTACAGTGAGGATTATAACAACAATGAGTATCCCCTCTTTTTTTCTTCTCTTTTTTTCGATTACATCACTATTCATCATAATCAATCAATAGATCATGTTAATGGTGTACCAGTCTGTTTCAAAATCCCAGAAAGAGATGAAAAAGAAAACATAATGGAGATAGAGAGGAAGGGTTGCCTTGTTCATTTCTGCTTTAAGTCGTATCTGATACTGCTCCCCTTTTACAAGCTGATCAAGAGAAAGAATCTTCAGGTTGTAGATATTGCAAGCCATATCTTTTGCCTGATCAAATGATGTGGTTATAAAGGGTTTGTCAGTTTTCCAGGGCCTTATCACGGTAAAATCCTGCTTGAGGCTGTTGTATTTCAATGTGGTTGAAATATTTATATCTGCAATCTTTTGATCAAACCAGGCATCTCTCTTACGGTAAACAGAGACAAAAAATGAAAATGATGCTGGAACTCCTTTAAGGACAGCCTCGCTCATCTTTTCTGTAAATGCTCCGGTGACCGTAAAATATGAGATCAGATCATCTCTTGTGTTGGTAATTAAAATATTTTCAAGAGAACAACGTCTCTTTGCCATGGCAGATGCAGGCAGGATGATCTGTATCAGGATAACACCAATAAGCAGATATAGAATCAATGTTGTTGAAACAAATCGTTGATTTTTCATAAAAGTTATAAGTTACCCGAATAAGTATAAGCAAAAAAAATCAGTAATATCAAGGTTTATAGTCTCGTAAAGCAACCGGTCTTGTCTCCCATGACTCTTTCATAGCCAGAAATTGTTTGATAAATCTATGGTTAAGGTCATGCCCTGATTTATTAGTCTGGATATGACCCAAAATAGGCATACCCAAGAGAGCGAAATCCCCCAGGCAGTCAAGGAGTTTATGTCTTACAAATTCGTCCGGCCAGCGAAGGCCGCTCTCGTTTAGAACTTTGTTATCATCAATAACAATGGCATTATCCAGACTCCCCCCCTTGCCAAGATGGAACATTTTGAGATATTGAAGATCTTTGATAAATCCGAATGTTCTTGCGTGACATATCTCGTTTGTGAAATTTCCAGGTGAAAGATCGAACGAAAGCTCCTGTGTGCCGATCACCGGATTATCAAAGTGTATAGAGCAGGATATCTTAAAAGATGAGTGAGGGGAGACTGTAACGTATTTGTCATTGTCCTTAATTGCAATAGGCTCGGTGACAACAAAAAACCACCTTGGTATCCGCTGCTGTACTATACCTGCCAGATTCAAAATTTTTGTAAATTCTCGTGCACTTCCGTCCATAATGGGCATTTCATAGCCATCGATTTCCACAAGAGCGTTATCAATTGCAAGACCTGTAAATGTAGCCATAAGATGCTCAATAGTGGATACAATGGCTCCTTGACTTCCTAACACTGTGGCAAGACTTGTATCCACAACCATGCTGAAAAGTGCCGGAATATCCGATGTTCCTGGAAGATCGATGCGTCTGAACCTTATACCATGGTTTTCCGGTGCCGGCTTTATGGTGATACTGGTTTCCCGCCCGGAGTGAACCCCTATACCGGAACATGACACGGCTCTTTTAATGGTCTGTTGTGGATAATATTTTTCCATTGTGCCCCGTTATTTCCATTGTGCTCCGTTATTTGTTCAAATTAATAAACTTTTTAATCTATAACGGATTATATGAATGAAATCAAAATAATTGAGAATTTTCTTTACTTCAATTATGATGGTCTCGTAAAAAGTCTTTTTTTAAAAATTTATTATGAATAAATCAAGGTATTTATAGCGAGAAAAAGTGAATTTTGCAGAAAATCTGTTGTCTGGTTATCTCTGCGGATCATAAAAATAAGAAAATCAGAAATCCATTCTAATTGTAAAAGGGGGATATATTTGCTGGCAAGGATCAATTGTAGTGCTGTTTCTGGAATATCAGGTTATGTTGTGGAAGTTGAGGTAGATATATCTTTTGGCCTTCCTATTTTCAACATTGTTGGGCTTCCCGAGACTGCTGTAAGGGAGAGTAGAGAGAGAGTCAAAACTGCAATCAAAAACTCGGGCTACGCTTTTCCAATGGACAGAATCACGGTCAATCTGGCACCGGCAGATGTCAAAAAAGAGGGGACAGGATTTGATCTTCCGGTTGCAATGGGTATTTTGTCTGCATCAAAAATTGTACCGCCTGATCGGTTCAATGGATATTTTATGATGGGAGAATTGTCGCTTGATGGAAGAGTAAAGCCTGTTAACGGAGTTCTTCCGGCTGTTCTATGTGCCCAGGAAAATGGGGCTCGGGGCATTATTGTCCCTTTGGAGAACAGAGCTGAAGCCTCCATGGTAAAAAATATTGAAGTACTTCCTGTGGAGAGCCTTGGACAGGTGGTTGATTTTTTCACTGGAATGCGAAAAATAGAGCCCTTTTCCAGTAATACTGACGGACTTCTGTCAAAAGATAATTTTGAACTTTCGGATCTGGATTACTGTGATGTGGCAGGTCAAAACCATGCAAAAAGAGCTCTGGAGATTGCTGCGGCAGGAGGTCATAATTTATGCATGTCAGGCCCTCCCGGCTCTGGTAAAACCATGCTTGCCAAACGGATTGCATCAATTTTACCCCCCCTCTCTTTTGATGAGGCTCTTGAAGCCACCCAGGTCTATTCAGTTGCAGGTCTCTTAAAAGATCAGATGCCATTGGTGACCCAAAGACCATTTCGTGCTCCGCACCACACAATCTCAGCCCCCGGGCTTGTGGGAGGAGGATTAAGGCCGGAACCAGGAGAGGTAAGCCTTGCCCATAACGGACTTCTTTTTCTGGATGAACTTCCTGAGTTCAGGCGTAATGTACTTGAAGTGCTTCGTCAGCCAATGGAAGATGGAATGGTCAGAATCTCAAGAGCAGGTGCAAAACTTGCCTATCCATCGGTATTCATGCTTGTGGCTGCAATGAACCCCTGTCCGTGCGGTTATTTTGGCGACAGTGTAAAAGAGTGCACCTGCACAGCATCACAGATTCAGCGGTACAGAGCCAGGATTTCAGGCCCTCTTATGGACAGAATTGATATTCACATTGAGGTTCCGGCTGTCTCATTCGGAGAGCTGACCGGCAATGCAAAACCAGAGTCATCCAAAGAGATCAGAAAAAGGGTTGAGGCGGCAAGGCAGATACAGATTAACAGGTTCAAAGGTAATTCAGGTGAAATTAGGGGTTCATCAGCAAGTACGCAAGACTACTCTGCAAGACTTCAAAGCTCCTCTTCGAACCAGCAAAGTTCTTCGATCCAGCAAGGTTCTTCGAGTCAGCAAAGTTCTTCGAGACTGCAAGGCTCTTCTGTTTTCTGTAATGCAAGAATGCGTCCCCGTGACATCAAAAAATTCTGCACTCTTGAGCCGGCAGCCTCATCTATCCTTGAAATGGCAGTCGATAACCTTGGACTTTCCGCACGGGCTTATAGCCGGGTGCTCAAAATTTCAAGAACCATTGCTGATCTTGGGGGATCGGAAGATATTCTAAGACAGCATGTGGCAGAAGCTGTTCAGTATCGGGAGATATAAGCAAATACTGCTTCTTGATGATAACCAGCGGCCGGAGCGGGTTATT
>JADGBC010000017.1 GCA_015231705.1 Desulfamplus sp.
AAGAATATATATTAATTTTATTCTTTTGAAATTCATAGTTTATTTCTTCCTCTTCTTTTTATTGCCCTTTTCCGTTTCCACCTGCTCTCTTTCAGTCTTCTCAATAAATCTGTAGGTTACAGCTTTGTGTGCAGGCTGGCAACATCATAAAATGTATATCAAATCAAAAAAAGCTGTAAACCGTAATTGTTGGCGGGACAATGAATCTTTCAGCCTTGAAATTGCACAGGGTTATCTCCAGGAAAGATTTGAGATTATCAAAGAGCAGGTTTATAAGAAATTGAATCATATTGTACAGAGTTCGGCGATGGTAGAATGCATTAACTCAATCATTCGGCCTTACCTGAATACATCACGAAACCGGATCTCACAGGAAATGCTGAATCTTATCATGTTTTATCACAATCACCGTCGTTACAGGAGCGGAGAAAGAGCCCATAGAACTCCCTGGGAAATATTGAGCGGCAGGAAACAGGAGAAAGACTGGCTTACACTGCTGTTTGAGGCCATTGGTGACAATAATGCCCCTGCTGGTAACGGCCAAAAATATGTTTATCCGGTTGGTTTATGTGACTGTGATATAAATCATAATGATGTTGTATGCTCCATGCCAAGTGATGATTATACATTTGGCTTGAAATTATCACAGTAACATTTTAATAAATGTTCATCAAATTCTGGTACAAAAAGCGGTATTCTACCGTGACGCAATAGTTGTGTGCAAAATTTAAATAATGAGAAGTGTCAACTACTTTTATGGCTATATGAAGGATGCCTAAAATACATGAAAAAATTTGACAAAAAAAATTTACCTCAAATAAAAATATCTGAATTTAAACGGAAAGAATAGACAATGCACAATATAGAAGAAAAACTTATCAAAGAGATGGAGCTTGACAACCATCAGAAAATTAAAATTCTGGATATCTCAAAAAAAATTAGCATTGATGGCTACCTTGTGGCCATGGTAGCAAGAATGAATGTTGCCGTGGAGCAAAAGTTATTTTCAGATAATGATCTCTCTCTAAACGACTTTGATAACATAAGGAAGAAACTCGGAACTCATGTCCTTTTTGAATACACAAATCAACGCAATTTTATTATGGCAAAAAATAAAGATGAAATTCTTCAGGAGATTGTAGATACATTTATAGACAATATGATAGAGTATCTATCAAAAGAGTCTTTTCCCAAAAAACTTGTTTTAAAAAGATATCGTGAATAATGCCATAATGACTTCTTTTTAAATGGGACACCCCCGACCATGAAAATCCTTATTTTTAAAATAAGGACTAATCTGAACCATAAAAAATGACCGGAGGTAACATGAATACTCTAAATTCGTTTCTTATTCTTGCAGTTATATCCTTTTTTTTCTTACCATCGATATCTGTCGCAGAAATATACACATATAAAGATGCAAAAGGGGTACGTCATTTTACAAATGTGCCCAATAGTCCCAAATACAAATTATTCATGACAGAACGGAGAAGCAGGAGTTACTATAACAGGAGCGGAACATATATAAAGTCATCCGCCCGTGCGGTAAAGATTTCAGCCTTTGATCCCATAATCAAAAAAGCATCTCTGAGGTACGGGCTGGATTGTGCCCTTATCAAAGCTGTTATCTCTGCCGAATCTGCGTTTAATTGTCAGGCAATCTCTCCAAAAGGTGCTAAAGGGTTGATGCAGATCATGCCGGAAAATTACAATTCACTCAATATATCGGACCCCTTTGATCCATCCCAAAATATTATGGGAGGCTCTAAATATTTGAGACAAATGCTTGAGATAAACGATGGACGATTGAGACATGCACTTGCCGCATACAATGCAGGACCCGAGGCTGTCAGAAGATATGAAGGCATCCCTCCTTACAACGAAACCATAAGCTATGTAGCTAAAGTTATAGATCTATATACACAATACAAAAACATGTGACAATTTCATTTTATGTGCTAAAAGCACATCCTGAATTTCCATAAATGACTCCATACTAATAATTCAAGCACATAGTGCAAAAGCTATGGTAAAGTAGTTTTTACAAAAACCTAACCTGGACAAGCCAGAATCAAAGGATTCTCTGATTCTTTCGCCAAAACAACACGAAAATCAGAGATAAGAATATAAAGTGCACAATTTATATTATCGACAAAGTTTTGTCGATGTGGCACTGATAAGTGCATAAGTGCCTAAACGCAGACGCTCTTACCAAGCTGAGTGATGAATTTTGCCAGCTTATCCCTTATCTCAGGGCGTTCCATGGCAAAAGCAAGATTTGCCATCTGAAATCCGGCCTTATCACCGCAGTCAAATCTGGTGCCGTTAAACTTATAGCCAAATATCGGCTGATCCTTCAAAAGCTGCCCCATGGCATCTGTCAATTGAATCTCTCCACCCGCTCCTGTTTTACTCTGGCCAAGGTAATCAAAAATCTTGGGGGTCAGGATATATCGTCCAATTATGGCAAGATTAGAGGGGGCCTCTTCCGGAGACGGCTTTTCAACCATCCCTCTGATACGAACTACATCATCTTCAATCTCATCAGCATCAATAATCCCGTATTTATCGGTCTGATCCATTTCAACCTCCATCACAGCTGCAATAGATGCCCTAAACCGGTCAAAGCGACTGATCATCTGAGAAAGTACCGGTGTGCATGACTGTATGAGGTCATCCGCCAGTAGTACAGCAAAGGGCTCATCTCCAACAATATCCCTTGCACACCAGATAGCATGTCCCAACCCCAATGGTTCATTCTGTCTCGTATAAACAATAGTTCCGGTTTTAGGCACAAGCTCCTGAAGCATTTTCAGAGTATCGTACCTTTTTTTCTTTTCCAGAGTCAGTTCCAACTCAAACGATCTGTCAAAATGGTCCTCCAAGGCTTTTTTACCACGACCCGTTACAAAAATAATCTGTTCAATACCGGCATCAAATGCCTCTTCAACTGCATATTGAATAATTGGTTTATCAACAACCGTTAGCATCTCTTTTGCCATCGCTTTTGTTGCCGGTAAAAAACGGGTACCTAACCCTGCGACCGGAAATACTGCCTTTCTTATTTTCATCGCTAATCCTTGTTTCTTATGTATTCACGTAGCCCTCTAAAATAATTTGGGGAGGGGTTAACACAATAAAAAGCTTTTATGTAAAAATCTCTTAAAATAGCTGCAATCATGAGACTTTCATTTCTCGTTGTGCCCATAAGGGCATGGGCGTTACAAAAGACCAATTTCCCAATTCCATAAACCTTGTCTCTGTTTCATAACAATATCTTGTTGAATAGGTTCTTCGATGGTTAAAAATAGTGAGTAACCAGCCTGTTTTAAAAGATCTTTTTTATGAGAGAGGTCAAGTTGCCAGTTTGGGAAAATCCAGTAATCATCATCTCGCTTTGAAACCCAGGCGTTTTCGCCTCTAGGACTTGAGAAGGTTTTATCCAATGAAATATCCTCGGATACAGTTCTGGAAATAGCAAGAGGCCAGTTACCTTTAATCACAATACCAAGTGGAAAATTGGTCTTTGACGGAATAGAAAGACAATCATCCTGGCCAAGCTCGGGAGAGATAAATGCACCTGCAAAACCAGAATGACTCAAAAATTCGATGTGAGCCGTATTTGAGACATTGCAAAACGGTCCTGCCCACAGATTAAGGTGCTCCATATAACTATTATTGTGCTGTCTGTTGATCTGTTGATCAGTATAACTATCTTGCTCCTGATTTATATGAACATGTTTTTGCTGAATAATATGAGTCTTATTTTTTCCCACCGACGATTCTATATTTATAATCTTCTTGAAAAAAGATATTTGCCAGGGCATGTTGAGAACAAAATTTCTTGCACCTGCAACCAGAGAATCCTTGATGGTATGTAATAATTTTTGTTCGCTCACTGGCCATACCACAGGTGGCAAAAACCACCAAATCTCTTTTACCTTTTTGGGAGAGCAGCGTTTCAATGAACTTTGAGACAACCATAAGCCACCTGCCAAGCCTGATTTCACGGCAGTTTTTATTTTTGACTCATCTCCGTAACCATAAAGGGTGATATGCGACTCTTTTACAGTTTCTGCCTGATAACTGTTTTTTCTTGGATAACTATTTGCAAAGTTTGTTTTTTGGGCGTATGACTGATGCGTATTTTCTCTTTCGGGATATTGGTAACCGCCAAAATCTTTGGCACCGGTATGGTTTGCCAAATTTCCTTC
Organism: Desulfamplus sp.; assembly: GCA_015231705.1. Taxonomy (GTDB): domain Bacteria; phylum Desulfobacterota; class Desulfobacteria; order Desulfobacterales; family Desulfobacteraceae; genus Desulfamplus. The sequence goes on from JADGBC010000017.1 coordinate 4,215, forward strand.
ATAATCGTTTAAAGAGAGTTTGTCGTCAATTACTTGTGGTCTTATATCAGGGGAGCTATATTTGCCAAGCTCAGTATCGAGCTCGTTAATCAGCAGCCAGACTTCCTTTTCTCGCCTATCAACAATAAATACAGGCGAACCTTTTTTTAACCCTGAGCTCTTGCTACTTTGAAGTACAAATCTTCCATGTTTGGGAACATCTCTTGTCACACGCTGAATAGTATGAAAACTATCATCTTCATATCCAATCCTTAGTAAATCATCTTTTAAAAGAGCTTCCCGTGTAATGAAATATGGAGTATTTGATTTTACAGATTCTCCACCATATTTAATTCTTCCTGCAAAAAGGCCTGAACCTGTTTCCATGTCTCTCTCTTTTTTCAGAGGATTAACAGGATTTTGTGTGAGTAGATTGTAATGAGTTGAAGGCCTTCCAAGGGCATAGTCCAGAAATGAGAGTGCAATTTTCTTCTGTGCAGGATCGTGTCCATGATCTCGAAGTATCTGATAGGCTCTGACCGTGTAGAAAACATAATGCGGGCTTTTCTTTCTTCCCTCTATTTTCCATGTAGTAACCTCCGGAATATCCTTAAGCACCTTAACAAGCACATCTGCAGAAAAATCAAGGCAGGAGAAAAATCTTTCTGCATCATATTGAATTTTGGGCTGAAATTCTGGTTGACCTTCAGATTGAAAGTTGGTTTGTGGTTTTCTGTGTTGTTTGTTGAGCCTCAGTTGAGATCGATGCTTAGTCTGCAGCTTAGACTGCGGTATGACCTGCTGTTTGTAGATTCGTCGGCACGGCTGCACACACCTGCCTCTAAGTCCGCTTCTTCCGCCAAACCAGCTGCTCCAGTAGCACCTTCCAGATACAGCGTAGCAAAGAGCTCCATGAACAAACACTTCAAGATCAACACCTTCGGGTCTATTCTGTGCTGCCATCTTTATTTCGTCAATAGAGAGCTCTCGTGGCAGCACAACTCTGCTGAAACCAGCCTCTCTAGCACATTCAAGTCCAGCAGCAAAGGAGCAGTTACCCAGCGTGGAAAGATGAAGCTCCCCTTTGAAGCCTGCCATGCGGGCAATTTGAACAAGCCCTGGATCCTGTATAATCAAAGCGTGAGGACGAACATATTTAGCAAGTTTTGCAATTACACGGGCTGTTTTTTCAAGCTCATTCTGTTTTACAAGAGAGTTGAACGCCACATAAACCTGAACATTTTTACCTCTTGCAAGAGCATTGAGCCGTGAAAGCTCTTCAATACTGAAATTTTCAGCCTCCATACGTGCAGAAAAATTTTTAAGCCCACAATAGACAGCATCTGCTCCTGCAGCGATGGCAGCAAGAAATGAATATTTATCACCTGCCGGTGCAAGGATCTTTGCTTTACATGATTTAGTCATCTTTAAACTTTAGTCATCTTTGAGTCGAACTTTAAAAGTGTCTACAGAAAAAAACATACCACATACCTATTCATGAAATTTCGCTAACTCAGTCAGAATACTTAGAATTATGGTATATTCATTATGAACAATCGCCTAAACGGACATGATTTAGTATCAATAGCTCTCTAATGCAAAAAATGTGATCCTTTAATATAAAATGGTGATCCATTTTTCACGGTAAATTAAAGAGAGACTAATATATTGCATCTATTTGACTTTGGTAATATTCAACTTCTGTCCGACCACCCTCACTTTTTTCAAAAGTTTGAATATAGCCTCGGGCATTCCCTCTGGAAGATCAACCGTACTCTTTTCGTCATGAATCACAATGTTACCAATAAATTTACTGTCCAAACCGGCCTCGTTTGCTATAGCACCAACTATATCTCCAGCCTTTACACCGTGTATATTGCCAACATCCAGTCTAAATCTCTCCATACCCTTGGAAACAGGTGGCATTCTATTGTCATTTTGCAGATCATCTTCACTCTTTTTTAAATCTGCTTTACCCTTTTTTGATCTTTTTTCTACATCTCTAAGACTTTTTTCACTATTTTTCAGAACATACTCAGCCTTTTTCTTACTCTCTTTAACCGGTTCCTGAAGAGCATCTTTACTATCCTTTAAACGGCCTGACTCTTTTTTGGGAGATAACACTTTTCTTGAAGAGCTATTATCAATAGAGCTTTCGATCTTTTTCTTCTTTTGCTTCAATTCATTAAGCGGTTCAGCTCCTATTTCATTAGTAGTTGACGGCCCTCTCTCCTTAGTCGTTGACCTCTGCTGCTCCTGTCTTTTGTGGTTTTCTCTACTTGTTTTTTGTGAGATACTCCTGTTTTTACCCGAAATGCCAAAGCTCTCTGGATCTTTTTTTTCAGAAACACCATGTTTTGCATGTACAGGAAACAGGGGCTTGTCCCCATTGGTAATAATAGCAAGTGCAGCGGCGATATCTAAAGCAGGAACATTATACTCCTGCCGGTATTCATCCATAAGCTCTCGAAACATTGAAATCTCTTCAGATGCCAATGTGTCTGTAATACGCTGTTTGAAAGCAGCAATACGTTTATTGGTGATTGCACTGGTACTTGGCAAATTCATCATCTCAAGTTTCTGGCGGGTAGTTTTTTCTATCACCTTGAGCATCCACATCTCTCTTGGAGATACAAACAAAATGGCATCCCCAGCTCTGCCGGCTCTACCAGTTCTGCCAATTCTATGGATATAGGATTCAGCTTCTGTAGGAATATCATAGTTGATGACATGGCTTATACGTTCAACATCCAAGCCTCTGGCAGCCACATCTGTTGCCACAATAATATCTATCTTCCCACTTTTAAATCTCTCAATTGTCCTCTCCCTTGATTTCTGGGCGATATCGCCATTCAATGCTTCAGTGGCATATCCACGGGCTTCAAGTTTTTCAGCAAGTTCAACCGTTGCAGTTTTTGTCCTTACAAACACAAGGATTGCATCAAAATCTTCGGCATCAAGTATTCTTGTCAAAGCATCGAGTTTATCTGTCCCTTTGACCATCCAGAATCTCTGCCTGATTGTATCTGCGGTCATGGTTTTAACCTGAATAGTAATCTCTTCGGGTTTTCTCAGATACTTACGGGCAATGGATCTGATAGCAGGAGGCATTGTAGCAGAGAAAAGAGCCATCTGGCGAGATTCAGGAGTCTGCTCAAGAATCCATTTAACATCATCAATAAAACCCATTCTAAGCATCTCGTCCGCCTCATCCAGGACTAGACAGGTAAGCTCGCTTAAATCCAATGTTCCCCGTTTCATGTGATCCATAAGTCTTCCAGGGGTACCAACCACTACATGAAGGCCGCGTTTGAGTTGCTTTAGCTGAACATCATATGACTGTCCTCCATAAATAGGAAGGACATGAAAATCTTTCATGCGGGCGGCATAGCCTTTAAAGGATTCCGCCACCTGAATGGCAAGCTCCCTGGTCGGAGTAATAACAAGCACCTGGGGATTTTTCTTTTTAATATCAATACGAGACAAAAGAGGCAGTGCAAAGGCGGCGGTTTTCCCGGTTCCTGTCTGTGCCTGACCAACAACATCCTTGCCTGCAAGAACATGGGGAATGATCATAGACTGAATTGATGTTGGTGTTTCATACCCTATATCATTGAGGGCTTTGAGTACCGGTTTGGACAAATTCATTGCATTGAAGCCAGTTGGAGATATATCGGTAGATTTTTCTATGGAATAGTCTGGTGGAATCTTACCGTCATTGAGAATTGAATCAATAGGTTGGTTCATAACTGCATTGTCGACAGGCTTGCCGGAATGGTCTTGATTTTTGTGGTTTTCTTGGGACATTAATATATAACCTTTAATAAAAATGGTATTGTGATCTGCATGGATACACAGAGACATTCTCCTCTGTTTCATTCACAGAATAAAAATGTCTAATAGTAGTATTTTTTCAATAAATTCACAATCTTTTTTTTAAAAAACATACTTGTAAGGCCATTGGTTATACAGTAAAAGACTTTGCATAAAAAATTGAATTTTAGAAAAATTGATGTTAGTCTAAAAACATTCTACTCTTCTTGTTATTCAAGAACTGTAACGCCATGAATTAGACAACGAATCGTAACCTCCAGAGAAATACTACAGGCATATGCCTGCATTTAAATTTCAATTTCATACTGTCAAAAATTGGGCATCCTTGTATATCATGAGCTTTTTTGCCAGATATATTTCCAGATATATTTTTAAATAAGGAGATTCATATGAAAAAAATATCCGATTCCCCCTGCTCTAATAAAAGGTGGCTAAATAACTGCAGCAAGCTGATAAACATCTGTTGCAGGAAAATTTTAATTGTATTCTCATTTTTTTTCATTTTCTCTTCTTGTTTTATGATTATTGAGACTAACTGTGCAGCTCAAGAGTATGCAGGCCAGCTTGTTTTTTCAAAAGGCTCTGTTCTGTTATCGCTTGATAAAGGCAAATCATGGTCGCCAGTAACTCCATCAATGAAATTTCCTGAAGGGTCATATATAAAAGTTGAATCTGGAGGAGAAGCCGGCCTGATGCTAAATGACAGGTCTCAGATACGTCTTGCTCCTGGCTCTGTTCTCTATCTTAAAAAAACAGGTTCTGCTCCTGAAGAGGAGGTAGATAAACCAGGTCTTCTTGAGCTTTTTTCAGGCAAACTCTGGTTCAGAAACAAACGCAAAGGCTCAAAGCCCGTATTTGAAACACCTGTCATTTCAGCAAGTATCAGAGGAACAGAGATGGCTATGGCTGTTGCAGACGATGGAACAGCCGATATCACGGTGCTTGAAGGTCAGGTTAGGTGTGCCAACACCTTTGGCGAGACCATTATTGCCAGAGGCCAGGCTGTAACAGCAAAAAGAGGACAAGCACCTGTAGTAACAAAACTGATAAAGCCTGAGAAGAGCGTTCAATGGCTTCTTTTAACTCCTGATATAATAGGGCCGACTGATGTTGCCATAGTCAGCTCTGATGATCTAAATGGTATAAGGTTTGCAAAAAAGGCTATGGAGCTTCTTTCTCAGGGAGAAGATGGGGCTCTCAAAACCGCACAGAACGCTGTTAAACTTGCACCGCAAAGAGCATCAACCCATGTTGCACTGGCAACAGTATTGCAATCAAAAGGAAGATTTGAAGAAGCACTGAAGGAGGCAGAAAAGGCCTGCTATCTTGACCCTCTTTCTGTGCCAGCTCTAATAAGAACTGTCGAGCTTCTTCTTGGACTTGACAAAGTTGAACAGGCTGAAAATAGGCTCTCTTCCTTTAAAGAAACTGAGATAAGAGTTGATATGCTCAAGGGATATATTGCCCTTATAAAACTTGATTCTCAACAAGCAGAATTTTTTTTCAAAAAAGCAATTGAGCAAAAACAAGACCTTGCATCTGCCTATCTGGGGCTTGGACTTGCTCTATATCATCAGAAAAATACTGCCAAAGGGCTTGAAAATATGGAAAAGGCCTGTCTGCTCGAACCTCTTGCTGCATATCCTCATACATACCTTGCAAAAGCCCAATATCATCTTGGAGAGCGATACGAGGCTGAAATTGAGCTAAAGCGTGCCGCAATTCTCGATCCTTATGACCCGACTCCCCACATGTATCTATCTACCATCTTGACCGATACCTACAGGCCAGGAGAGGGAATCAATGCCCTGGAAAAATCAATAACTCTCAATGACAACCGTTTGATGACCCGCTCTCGCTATCTGCTTGATCAGGACAGAGCCTCAAGAAACATCTCCCTTGCATGGGCACTTTCAATAATGGGTTTGCATGATTGGGCTGAGGCCAAGGGTAATCAGGCTGTTTGGGATGATGAGTCAAACAGCAGTGCCTATCTGTTCAGGGCATCCAGAGCACAGGTGCTTGGTCAGTTTAACGCGGATACAATCGGTGACATGAAGCGGGCAGAACTTTTAAAACCTGTCAATGCCAATACCTACACAAGTTACTACGATTATCAAAATCTCCTTGAGACTCCTGAAATCAAAGGAAGTATTACGTTAAATGGCGGCACTGACAAAACCGGATATGGAGCGATCAGTTTAAGAGGAGGAAATACAACGGCAGCATTCGATGGTGTCGGTGTCCATAGTACCACTGACGGACCTTTTGACGGTACAGGAAGATCTTTTTCTCAGGGCAAGGCAAGTGTCAAGACAGAGGTTGCTTCAGGACATGAAATTATAGCAGAGACAAGGGCTCAGAAAGGCAACAGAGAAGATCTGGCTCCATTGCAAAATGGCCGTCTTGAAGCGGAAGATATTGATATAGATTATGATCAGATAGCAGGATCTCTTGGTTACCACTGGCATCAGGGAGCTGGACGGGATTTGATGGTCTTGTTGCAGTCTCAAAAGTACGACAGCGATATAATTCGGCTAAGTGATAAATATCAGCCTGTCATTGACACAACTCAGTATAGAAGAACAAAAGTTATGACTGACAGTGAAATTATGAGGGCTGAGATGGTTCAGCTTGTCAGATTTGACAATGAATTTTTCAGAAATCACGGGTTTTCTGCAGGCATATCAGCATCAAAAGAAGAGTCTTTACAGGAGTTAGAAACAAAAACGTATTATGAACCTCCGTTTCCCGATGCACACAATTCTGTTAACTCCAGGGTATATCCTCCTGACAAAAAAGAGACACGTCTTTTTACAAGGGATATCTGGTCAATATCAGATAAATTCAAACTTGATCTGGGTTTGGGATGGTGTAATCTTGAAAACATAGTGATTAACGATAAAAGAAAACCGGAAAAAAAAGCTACGTGGCTGCCTCATGCGGGTTTTATGTGGCAGCTATCCTCATTTGACACAATCAGAGGCGGATACTTTAGAGAATCAGAGCCATACGCTTTAAGCGGTGTTCTGCAACCGGTTGAAATGGCTGGTTTCTCAAAGGTTTTCGGTTCCCGGACAGGAACATTGACAGACTTCTATGGTGCCGGATGGGACAGACAATGGTCTTCACAGTTTTTTACAAGGGCAGAGATATATCTAAAAGAGAGAGAATTTTCAGATCCCTTTGTACCATATGCCGGTGACTTTGAAACTGTTACAGAGCGAACGGGAATCTCATGGAGAGAGGAGTCACAAAATGTTGCCAGACTCACATTTGAATATTTGATGACAGACCGTACGGCAATGGCTCTTACATATCAGTTGACAGACCACAATACAGAAAGCGGCCCGGATAGAAACCGTATAGACAACGATTTTGGTGCAACCTTTACATGGGTGCATCCAACTGGCCTGAGATTGCAAAACACATGGTGGTATATGCATCAGGATGAAAAGAGCGGTTATGCAAATCCTGTTGATGAAGATTTTATTATAGCATCTCTTTCTGTTGAAAAATCATTTTGGGACAAACGGTTACTGCTTGTGGCCAAATGGGAAAATATCTTTGATGAAAAATACACATATCTTATGTCTGACATAACTGAAAGCACACAGCTTCCATGGCAGGGTTCTTTTGCAAGCATAGGGTTACAGTGGAATTTTTAATACCGTTTAAAGGCACAAAAACACCAATAGCGTCTTAATGAAGCTCCCCGCCACAAACGACGGGATATCTTCACAACATTACAACGCCCCAAGGGGCGGGTATGAACCCGAGCTTCTCAATCAAAAAAACAATAGTTTTATAATTAGGGGGAAATATGCCTCACATTACTTATCGTCTTAACTGGTTCATTGTTTTTATTTTACTCGCCTTTGCCCAGCCCGCATTTTCCCTTATGGATCCGCATATGCAAAGCTCAGTCCCTGACACAGGGCAGACATGGGACTACACAAAAACGTTTGGCGAAGATTCTGATTACAATTTTAATCCTATGTCATTCACCAAGATGGATGCTGCCGGAAATGATCTGCCTGACAACGCAGCACAGTGGGCAATGGTAAGGGACAATGTAACCGGACTTATCTGGGAAGCAAAACAAGCCAAGGACTATACACCCGATTACAGCAATATTCATGATTCTGATAATACCTACACATGGTATGATCCAAATCCTGACACTAATGGAGGAGTAGCAGGAATAGACGGGGGTGAGATTAACCCGGACACGCTTGATTTTATCAACGCCTTGAATACAGAAAGGTTTGGCGGATTTACAGACTGGAGAATGCCGACAAAGCAGGAACTTAACTCTATAGTGAACTTTGGTAATTATGATTATTATCCAGCTTCTAATTATTATCCAGCTATTAATTTAGACTATTTTAAAAACACCATGGAAGGCTATTACTGGACAGCCACTACTTTTGCAGAACAACCTGATATTGCATGGAAAGTTGATTTTTACATAGGTGCTGACAACTTTCACTCCAAATCGGACAAAGGTGGCACTTATCATGTCCGTGCGGTTCGTGGCGGGCAGTCAAGGTTATCCGGCAGTTTTATTGTTAACGGAGATGGAACGGTTACTGACACCAATACCGGCCTGATGTGGCAGCAGGAAGGATCAAAAGGGTACATGGATTGGGAAGGAGCCATTGCATATGCTGAAGGCCTTTCCCTGGTACGCTATCTTGATTGGAGATTGCCGACAATCAAGGAGCTTCTCTCTATTGCTAAAACAGATAAATATTTCCCTGCAATTAATACCGACGTGTTTCATGGAAATCAGGATTACGGCTACTGGTCAGCAACTACGAATGCTTATGTTGATGTTGATGATAATACTAAACTTATTACTGATCGTGCGTGGGGAGTAAATTTTATTGATTATGGACATGTGGTTCAAAGCAGCAAGATTGACAGTGGTGCCTATGTTCGTTGCGTGAGACAATCGGAAGCGGTTACTTCATTGAGCAGCATTGCATTTACTTCAAATAGATTCACAGCAGGCGAGTTAGATGGTAAGACCAGCATAACATTACGTCGTGCGGGCAGAGATCTATCCAATGAAATTTCCGTGGAGTTGACCACATATGGCGGAACTGCTCTTGCCGGTTCAGATTTTTCTCTTCCAGTAATAAAAACAGTGAAATGGCTGGCCGGGGAGAGTGGAGAGAAAACCTTCATTGTACAGATCCTTAATGACAAGATTAATGAAGCCAACGAGACTGTACACCTTTACCTTGCAAATCCAACAGGCGGGGCTTCTATTGGTGCCCCTGCAAGTGCGGTACTGTCCATTATTGATGACGATGAAAACAAGCCAGGAACCTTCTCTTTTACTCAAGACAACTATACTGTCAACGAAGCACGCGGCTATATATCTGTGCCAGTCCGCCGCAGCCAGGGGAGTGCCGGTGCTGTTTCTGTCAAATATTTTCTTAAACCAGCCGAATCCACAGCCTCAGTAGGCAGTGATTTTAATTTTCCCTCAGAGCTACCTGTTCTTACCTGGGAAGATGGAGATATTGAGGATAAGAGTATTGAGATCAAAATCATAAACGACCGTATCGTGGAAAAAGAAGCATTTTTTACATTGGGTTTATTAATAAACTCTCCAGCCAATGGTGCAGCACTTGGATTCTATCCCGTAACTACAATCACTATCGTGGATAATGATCTTGCTGACATCAAAGAGGTTATAGATCTAAAAGAGACCATTGACAATGTTGCAACAGAAGAGGCGGCAGCAGATGTAACTGACCAGCTTGATGGTGATATTGATTTTATCAAGGAGAGCATACCCGAAGATACCTCCGTGCCTCCTTCAGATGAGCTTGTAAATGCTATCAATACCACAATCGAAAACACCGGAGAGATCATAAGGATCTCGAACGAAGAGCTCAAAGAGGGAAGACTCAGTCTGCCTCAGGCACTGAAAACCCTTGCTCTGCTTGATGATGCTATTGACCTTGGAGCGGGTGTTTCCAAAGCAAATGGAGCTGTCAGCGTTCAAAAGGTTGCTGGAGGTATAAAATTTGTTGAGGATATTGTAGTTGAAGCAATAGGAAAAGGTGCGACACAGGAGCAGATACAAGAGACCTCGGGACGTATTGACAATATGCTTGACAATATGCCTGATATCATACGTACCGATCTTAAAACAGTCGATGTTATTGAGCTTCTTGAGCCTCTTAAAACGCTTACAGGTGCAGGCATAAAATCTGCGGTCAAGGGTGGAAACCACCCTGTTAATACTGTCGATTCCCTGGGTGGTGTTGTTGTCAACGGGCTGAGCCGTGCCATTGATGCTGGTAAAACCGGCGTTGTTTCCAATACCGGCAAAATCATGGAGAGTGCAGGCGGAATTGTTAAATATGCTGTAGGTGCTTTAAGTCAGCTAAAGGCGACAAACCCTGGCTCTTCGGTACTTAAAAATATTGACGAAACATTGGATCAACTCCAGATTGAGCTGGGTAAGATGGTTGACCAGACAGCTTCAAACATAAAAGGAAGGCCGGTGCTTGATAAAAGTGTGCCTCTATCTGCAAGCAGATCAGCCTCAACAACCAGAAGTGGTGAAAATAACACTGAAAATACTGAATGCACAAATAGCGATGGCACTCCCTGTATAGATGATTTTGAAGAACTAATGGATGAAGTCTCGGGCATGACAGCACCTATGATCAGGATGAAATCCGTTCTTACCACAGAGCTATCCGGTAAAATGCAGACCTTAAGCAATGAAACAATGAAAAATATCCTGCCTGGTTTCATTTCAGGCACAACAACAAGATCAACCACAAGGAGTGACAGCGGCAGCAGCGACAGTGACATTCAGAAACTCATGAACGAGTATCCCCAGTTGTTAAATGAGGTGATTCAAATTGCATCTGTAGATTTGACTTCCGGGATGCTTATCACTTCAGAGTATATCAGCAAGGTTCTTGAGAATAACAGTTCATTGACTTCTCAGGAAAAAGAGAGACTGATTAAAGGCTTGCCCGAGCTGCCAGCTTTTGATCAGGATATTGTCAAGTCTAATGCATCAACAGCCTTGTCTCTTGAGGATCTTTTAACAAAAGAGCTTCAGGTGCTGCTGAAAGATATGCCGGGTATCAGTGTTGAAATAAGATCTGCAGGCAGCATTCCTCTTATGATAGCAATTAAAGGTTTGTCACCAGGACTGCAACTACCTCTATATATTCAGGATGCCCGCGTGGTCTCATCTGATATTCCCACCGGATTTTATAGCCTTCCGGAAGGGACAATTATTTTTGTCAGCAACGGTATTGCCGGAACAATAACGCCTGCCCCTCTGGATGCTGTCAACACTCTATTGTCTGCCGATGCACTGCTAAAGGCAAAGAATATTGACTCTCTTTTCAGCAATGGCATATCAAGCATTTCTGATGCAAATATTAATAACTCCGGAAATCTTAATCTTGAATTCAATGACGGCAGCAGGTTTTCAGGTGCTTTTGACTATGTTTCAGTAAAAGAGAGTGAAGGAAATTTTGATGCAGGTACATCAAGTTTTGAACTTCATGGAACAGACCCTGCAACTGAAGCCTATTCAGTACTTGTAATATATAATGATGGCTCAACTCAACAGATTGCACCATCCCTTTCAGCTCTTGACCAGTTGATATTGATACTGGATCAATTGGCTGCGGGAAGCTATGCTATTGACAGGGCAACCGGTATTCTTACAATCTTCGGCACTATGCGGTTCAAGCCGAGCTACCTGATTGAAGTCGCTACAGAAAGCGAGAAGGGGTGGTTTGTCAATAACTCTTCAAATTATGGCTTTGTTGGCGACATATTAGGCATTGCGTGGGAAACAAGCGATTATAATGGCGATGGTGTCGAGGATTTAAAGATGTGGACGTTGGTTCTTGAGCAGGTTGATGGAACAACTGAGGCGGTAGAGGTGATTTACAAGCAGATAATTTATACAGTTGTTCAATAACACAATCTTTTATCCTCGCTCATTAAAAAGAAGACGGGCGAGGATAAAAACGTTTTTTCAGGTTTAGCTACACTCAAATAACCTTGTTCAGAGGATACTCAATGATCCCTTCTGCACCAGCTCTGATAAGTTCAGGAATAAGATCTCTTACAACATTGGTGTCAACAATCGTCTCAATGGCAAACCAGTCAGATTGATACAGCGGAGCCACTGTAGGGCCGTTCAGACTTGGCAGCAGTGCGATAACGCTGCCCATCTTTGCTTCTGGAACATTCATTTTAAGCCCCACAAGGCGGTCAGCAACAAGAGCACTCTGGAGAAGCAGTGCTATCTGCTCTATTTTCTTTCTCTTTGCCGGATCCTGCCATGCTGTTTTATTGGCAATAAGCTGGGTGTTGGTCTGCATGATCTCATGAATCACCTTGAGGTTATGGGCACGGATAGTGCTCTCTGTTTCGGTGATTTCGACAATTGCGTCAGCAAGACCGGAGACAATCTTTGCCTCTGTTGCCCCCCAGGAGAATTTAACATTGACTTTTATGTTTCTCTCTTCAAAATATCTCTTTGTAAATTTGACAATCTCGGTGGAAATTGTTTTACCTTCAAGATCTTCAAGCCGGTTCATGGGAGAGTCGCCTGCAACTGCAAGCACCCATCTGGCAGGTCTTGCACTCACTTTTGAGTAGATAAGGTCAGAAACTACGTGTACCTCTGACTCATGTTCTGCGATCCAGTCCTTTCCTGTAAGGCCCGCATCTATTATACCGCTCTCCACGTTAATGGACATCTCCTGAGCCCGGCAGAGAGCACATTCAATATCATCATCGTTAATGTCAGGAAAATAGCTTCTTCCATTAACGTTTATTTTCCATCCGGATCTCCTGAACAGAGCAACGGTGGCATCCTGAAGACTTCCTTTTGGAATACCGAGTTTGAGTAGTTTTTTCATATAAGTTCCTTAATATTTTTATTGGGCATAGACAGCTTTGGGATCAAATACTCTTTTTTCAACAATGCTTATCGTAGCATCTGAGTTAACCTTTCTAAAAAAACAGCTTTTATAACCCATATGACAGGCAGCATTGCCAATCTGCTCCACTTTCAGAAGAATTGTATCCTCATCACAGTCAATTCGGATCTCCTTTATAACCTGGAGATTACCTGAGGTCTCTCCTTTTTTCCACAGCTCTTTTCTGGATCTGCTGTAATATGTTGCCATCCCTGAATTCAATGTCTCGTTCCACGCATCCTCATTCATATAGGCAAGCATCAGCACCTCTCCGGTAGCATGATCCTGGGCAATTGCGGGTAAAAGCCCTCCAGTTTTTGCAAAGTCAGGTTTTATCATTAATTAATTGTCCTTTTTGTCAGGATTAATACCTGTGACTGTTCCCAAGGCTAAAGCACTTGGGCTTATAAGCAGCTAACACCGCTACACTATCCAACCCGATAGTTAAAATAAAAAAATATATTTTATAACGTTCTATGGATCAAATATCAAATTATTTTTGAATACAGATATTTATCGTTTTGGAATTTATCACCAACATTCATTGCACTGACAAGGATGTTTATGCTTTATCAAACTGCCTGACTGGATTCCTTGTCGTATAAATAGAACAGATAATGAGAATCAAGATTCTTGCCATGTTGATTTTTATCTGCTACTTAAAACATGCAAAATCAGATAAATGGACAATATTCAGGATACTGGCATAAAGTTATGAAGACATTAAAAGACGACTTGGACTTTCAGGAAAGAGCATTTCAAAGAAAAAAAACTGATAAAAGTATTTTTGAAATTCTTCTGTCTTATACAAAGCGATTTCAAAAGGGACAAAATCATAAGTTGCTGTCTGATGAGTATGCTGCCAATGAAGAACCTTTTCAGGAAAATACTTTCAAAGAGAATTCGTTTCATGGGAGTAACAGGAAGAGACCAAAAAAAATCAACAAAAACTCCAGAATCTTACGTACAATTATGAAATGGACTTTTGGGTTTCTATTTTTGTGCATAGTAGGCATCTTGACCTTTTTGACACTCTTGTATCTTCATATCAACAACAGCCTCCCACGTATTAACAATTTAACAGATTACAGCCCCCCTTCAGTTACCAATGTATTTTCAGATGATGGTACAAAAATAGGAGAGTTCTACAAAGAGAGGCGTATAGTAGTACCCCTTTCTGAGATGCCGCAAAACCTGATCAACGCATTTGTAGCTGCTGAAGATTCAAGATTCAGGGAACATGTGGGGATTGACATTATTGGCATTACCAGAGCATTTATTAAAAATATGCAGGCCGGCTCTATAGTTCAGGGTGGAAGTACAATTACACAGCAGGTAACAAAGTCATTTCTACTCACGCCGGAACGTACATACAAACGTAAAATAAAAGAGGCAATACTTGCCTACCGTATTGATAAAACCTTCTCCAAGGATGATATTCTTTTTCTCTACCTCAACCAGATCTATCTCGGACATGGAGCCTATGGAGTGGAATCTGCTGCTGAAAATTATTTTGGCAAGCATGCGAATGAATTAAATCTTGCAGAATGTTCAATGCTGGCGGGTCTACCTCAGGCTCCCAGCAGATACTCTCCCTTTAAGAATCCTGAACTTGCACGGCAAAGACAGATCTATGTACTCAACAGAATGCAGCAGGAAGGCTACATTTCAACTGAGGAGATGAATCAGGCGATGGCTGTAAAACTTGATATCAAGCCCAGAAAAAACTGGTTCAGCGACACGGTGCCCTGGTACACAGAATATGTAAGAAAATATGTAATTGAAAAATACGGGGAGGATATGATTTACAATCAGGGGATCAGTGTCTACACCGCTGTCAACATAGATCTTCAGAAAATAGCAGAAAATGCGGTGGAAAAAGGCCTCATAGAGCTTGAGAAACGCCATGGCTACGGTGGTCCCTTAAAAAACGTCTCATCACTTGGTATTGATGCGTTCAGTAGGAAAATAGAAGCGTCACTTCCAAATGGTGGAGTGCTAGAACAGAATAAAGTGTATAAAGGAGTTATTACATCCGTTGAGATAGAGAGAGATATTTCAACAGTTAAGGTAGGTAAAACCACGGGTATCATTAACATCAAAAATATGGCATGGATGAGGAAAAGTGCCTCACCTTCTGAAGATACAGAAGAGGGTACTGAAAAAGATTCTTATAATAATGCCTTAAAAATAGGCGATGTTTTACTGGTAAGAACGCTGCATAAAATTGAGGACAATAAAGAGTCTGATAGAGAAAAAGATGCTAAATTGAAACAAGATACTGCAGAAAACTCCGATTCTGAAAGAAAAAAAGCTCAGCAGCTGAAGATAAAAATGCAAAACAAACCCGAGTGGGAATTTGCCATGGAGCTTGAGGCTGAAGTAGAAGGAGCCCTTATAAGTATTGAAGCTGAGACAGGTCATGTCAAAGCCATGGTTGGGGGAAGAAATTACCAGAGAAGCCAATTTAACAGAGCAATTCAGTCAAGAAGACAGCCTGGCTCTGCATTCAAGCCCATCATATATGCTGCTGCCCTTGATAAAGGATATACAACATCCTCAATTATTATTGATTCTCCGATTGCGTTCAAAGATGGCAGCAATAAAATATGGAAGCCTCAAAATTATAAAGAGACATTCTATGGTCCAACAAGGTTTAGGGAGGCTTTAGTTAAGTCAAGGAATGTGGTCACGGTCAAAATTGTCCAGGATCTTGGCGTGGATTATGTCATTGAGTATGCAAAAAAGCTTGGAATCACCTCTCCCATTGAGAAAAACCTCTCCATAGCTCTTGGCTCGTGCGGTCTGTCGCTTATTGAGCTTACAAGAGCATATACAGTATTTTCCAATCTCGGATACCTGGTTGAACCCATTTTTATTACAAAAATAGTTGATAGAAATAATAAAATTATTGAGGCGGCACCTTTAAAGAAGGAAAAAGTTATTGATATGAGTACCGCCTATATCATGACAAATATGATGGAGAGCGTAATACAATCAGGTACTGCAACCAAAGTCAAGGAACTTGGACGCCCGGCAGCAGGAAAGACCGGTACTACAAACGATATGCATGATGCCCTTTTTATAGGATACACCCCAAGATATACAACCGGTGTCTGGGTCGGTTTTGACAAGGAGAAAACTCTTGGAAGAGGAGAAAGTGGCGGCAGATCGGCTATTCCCATATGGCTTAAATACATGCAGGGGGCACTTGAGGGTAAATCGGTAATGTCATTTAATGTGCCTGAAGGGGTTGTATTTAGAAATATTGATCCAGTAACAGGTCTTTTGTCTGATGGTGAATATGGTGGTGCCATATCTGAATGTTTCAAAGAGGATGTGCTGCCGACACCTGCTAAATCTTTTATAGCAACACCCGAAGGATCATCAGGTTCAGAGGCTCCTATTACGAATAGTGAGGATCTTTTCAAATCAGATATATGAATGAGCGGGATGGGTGTTCTGTAATCATGAGACTTTCACTCTTAGTTGTGCCCTACAGGGCATGAGCATTACAAAACACAAATACTCTCCTGAACATTGTATTCAGGTACAATCTCTTTTATTTTTTCACGTATACCGCATACATCATGTAGTGATGCGACTTGATACAGTTCAGCTAATTGCCGGTTCAGCTTGAGTCTAAAATTTTCCTGGCTTCCAAGCCCATTCCAGTTGCCGTTGGATCGTAGCACCATGATTTTTTCATGATTTGTTGAAACGACACCTTCATCTGCTGTAATAAGCTCCTCATAGAGTTTCTCCCCCTGCCTAAGTCCGGTAAAACGAATCTCTATATCTTTATCTGGCTCTTTACCGGAAAGCCTTATCAGATCCCGTGCCATATCAACAATCTTTATAGATGTCCCCATCTCAAGGATAAACGTTTCTCCACCCTCACCCTGTGCACCGGCCTGAAGTATCAACTGCGATGCCTCAGGTATTGTCATAAAATAGCGTGTAACTTCAGGGTGGGTAACTGTAACTGGTCCACCACGTTCAATCTGCTCTCGGAAAAGTGGGATAACAGAACCTGCCGAACCCACCACATTTCCAAATCTTACTGCCATCATTCTGGTACCGTTCCCATAGCAGCTTTGAACAATCAATTCACATATTCTTTTGCTTGCTCCCATGATATTAGTTGGCCTGACGGCCTTGTCTGTGGACACCAGAACAAAATGGCCAACTTTATACTCAAGTGATTTTTCTATCAGAATATGATTACCCCTGATATTATTCATGACCGCCTGCCAAGGATTACGCTCCAGCATGGGTACGTGTTTATAGGCAGCAGCATGAAAAATAACATCTGGTGCATAACGCTTCATAACTTTGTCAATCAATGACTCGTCTTCTACATATCCAAGCACAGTACAATATCTTTGATACCCTGCTCTGTGCTTGAGTTCCATCTGGAGGCTGTAGAGCCCTGCTTCTGATGAATCTAAAAGAATCAGTTTTCTGGGCTGAAATTTGATAATCTGCCGACACAGCTCACTTCCAATACTGCCTCCTGCACCAGTCACCATAACACTTTTTTCCGTCAAATAGTCTGATATCTTCTCACTGTCGAGCTCTACAGGTTGACGTCGCAGCAGGTCCTTATATCTTACATCACGAAGAGTCTTTACACTCACCTTGCCATCAATCAACTCCCCATATCCTGGCATGGTCTTGAAGCTTATATTACAAGATTTGCACGCATCAAGAATAGTCCTCATCTGGACACCTGTGGCAGATGGTACAGCTATTATGATCTCCTGAATTTCATGTTTTGCTGCAATGGTTTCAAGCTCACTCACCTTACCAAGAACAGGTATTCCGTGTATGGACCGTCCTCTTTTATCGGAATCGTCATCAATAAAACCTATCACATGATAGTTAAGACGAGGATTTTCAATCATCTCCCTCAATATTTTTTCACCCGCATTTCCCGCACCAATCAGAAGAATGGGGATCTGTTTTCTAGAGCTGAACATGGTGAACTTTTCGCCATTATCTCTCTGTCTTAGGTACTTATGATACATATAGCGAACAAGAAGACGAAGCCCACCTGTCAGCAAAAAAGTAAGACACCAATCAATAATAAGAACAGCCCTGGAAAAACCATCAAAACGGCTGAACATAAAAATACCAAAAAGAATCAGAAGGGTTGCAGCCAAAGATGCCTTAAAGAGATTCCAGAGATCTGATATTCCAACATACCTGAACATACCTTTATAAAGATCGAAAAAGAAATAGACCAAAGGCTTGATAAGAAGGACAAAAGGGAGAAGAGAGAAATTCTGGGCAGCAATTAATTCAGAAAATACAAATTCAAATCTTATCAGATGTGCAAAAAAAAAGGATGCTGTGAACAGCATCATATCAACGGCAAAAATCAGATAAAAATTAAGACGTTTAAGTTGTATTAACATTATATAAAATGTCCAGAGATAAAAATCCCCAGTTTAAAAGGTTGAAATATAAGCATCCAAAAGATCATGATCTGTTCCATTACTGCGAGCTTAGGAAGCTATTCACATAACTATTTTTTTCAATTTACATTAAACTCAATTCAGTTGCAAGATTCAATATTTTGTGCTTTTATGTTTTTCATGAAAAAAAGATATTATAAAGTCAGGAAGAAACCTGATAATGAAAAAAAAATATTGATAACGCCAGATGCTGACATGGAACTTGACAGCGTCTTCTCCAAGATCGGAGTGCCTGAAAAAAAAACATTTTCTCCTGATGCATTTCAGCTAAAATCTATTGATGCAATAAAGAACTCGGACTGCCTGGTCTCTGCTCCAACAGGTTCTGGTAAAACATGGATTGCTGAACAAGCTGCACATGGTGTCATCTTCTCAAACTCGCCTGACTCACCTTCAAATTCAAAAGTGTGGTATGCGACTCCTCTTAAAGCTCTTACCAACTCAATCTACGCACAGTTTGCAGAGACATTCGGCAAAGGAAATGTTGGTATCCTGACCGGAGATACCAAAGAGAATGCCGATGCAGCAATTGTCATAGGCACTACCGAGATTCTCAGAAATCAGCTCTATGATGCGATGCACACCGGAGAAGATATGAACTGTGATCTGGTGATTCTGGATGAAGCCCACTATCTTGGTGATGTTGATCGTGGCGTGGTATGGGAGGAGATCCTCATATATCTGCCTGTCAGAATTCCGCTTCTTATGCTCTCCGCTACAATTGGAAACCCTTATCATATCTCTGGATGGCTTGAGAGTATCCGTGGAAAAAAATGTCATGTCATACAGGAGAATCGACGACCTGTACCTCTGTTCCCACTGTTTTTTCATCCATCAGGAACCCTTCAACCCCTGCTTAAAAATGCTCACCAGCCAGGTAAAAAGGCACTTTTGCACAAAAAAACCCTGGAATTTCTCAAAGATCCTGATCCCCCGGAGATATCGCTTCCCGGAAGACTTCCAAGATTTTCCGATATTATGCGTGTATTAAAACACTTTGATCTGCTGCCGGCCATATTTTTTCTCAAATCAAGGTCAGACTGCGATCAGGCCATACGGCTTTGCAACACACGACTGATATCAAGTCAGCCTGAACGTAAAGCTGCCCTTGCCAAAAGGATGGAGGAGTTAGTATCTGTCACACCACATCTTGCACACCATATTCAGCGGGAACAGGTGGAACAGACAGGTGCCGCCTCTCACCACAGCGGTCAACTGCCTGCATGGAAAGTTGTTGTTGAGACTCTGATGTCCGAGGGACTACTAGATGCCATGTTTGCAACATCTACTGTGGCTGCCGGTGTAAATTTTCCCGCCAGAAGTGTTGTAATTCTCAACTCAGACCGCTTCAATGGCACCGATTTTCTTCCTCTTACTGCAAGTGAGTTTCAGCAGATGACAGGCAGAGCAGGACGACGTGGAATGGATAACATCGGTTTTGCAATTTTGCTTCCAGGCAAATTTATGGATCTTGAACACGCATCCCGCATGGTTTCAGCACCACCTGTTGATGTGCAGAGTCAGATCAGAATCGATTTTTCAATGGTGCTCAATCTGCTGTTGTCCCACTCACCAGAAAAGATAAGGGGATTATTAAAAAAGTCTTTTGCCTCATACATGCTCAACAGGGGAAAACAGGGAAAATACGCAAGAAAAATGTATGGCCATGAACTTGAATATCTGTGGGAAGATTTCATTGCTCATCTCGATTTTTTGCAGGAAGAAGGTTTTGTTACAGAGAATGGTACTCTGACCGAAGATGGCATATGGGCATCCAAGCTCAGAATTGATGCCCCTCTGATGGTTGCACACTGCCTCAGAGAGGGGCTTCTTCCTCAAAGCGACCCGATACTGCTTGCTGCAATCATGTCTTCATTTGTCAATGAAAAGGAGTTTGACGATGAGAGTATGTTAAAGCAGGTTCTCCCAAGACTTTTGACAAGGGAATTTCTTGATTTAAGAAAAGGACTGCGCCCATTCGCGGGAAAACTTATCCTGAAAGGCTTTGATGCACCCAATCTTTACCTTCAGCCAGCAGCCACAATTTTCTCCTGGGCACAGGATGAACCCTGGGAAAATGTGGTCAAACGGTCGGTCTTTGCTGAGGGCGATCTTGCACGTCTGATTCTAAGAACAGCAGAGAACTTAAGGCAGCTTGCTGGATTGACCCAGAAATTTCCTGAAATAGCAAAAAACAGTGAAGAGGCAATTGCCCTCATTTTAAAAGAACCTGTTGTAACTTTTTTTAAGGAGCAGTAGTTAAAATGAAAATCTCATCAGTAATGCTATCTGAAAATATTTTAACATAAGATATCTGGGAAATCATGTTGAAAAAAAAGACAATATATCTCCTTGAAAACTGGAAAATGGTTATTCACCTGTTGTTAAAAACAAAGCGGTTTGGTGTGAACAATCAGCTCTGGGCAGAACGCGATTCACTGTTTGGTGCATACTGGCTTACAGGATGGAGCCAGGCACTAAAAAACTACAAGATGATCAAAGTAAGAGCATTCTCAGGTTTTATTCCATTAAATCATGCAATTGAACTTTTTCCGGAACATGCTGTGAGACATGGATACAGACCCATTGACAAACAAAAAAAGTAAGATTAGAATGCTTGTATTTTTAGCAAATGCTCATGATGATTCAGTTTTTCAGAGATTATAAAAATAGTGATCTAATCATTTTTAATGAACACAATTTAATAAAAACAGGGCCAATACACAATGTCAGAAGATACAAAAAAAGTTATTTACTCCATGATGAAAGTGAGCAAATTTTACGATAAAAAGCCGGTAATAAAAGATATCTCTTTATCCTATTTTTATGGTGCAAAAATAGGAGTACTGGGTCTTAATGGATCAGGGAAAAGTTCGTTGCTCAAAATCATGGCCGGAATTGACAAAGAGTACAATGGAGAGACTATTCTTTCCAAAGGCTTTTCTGTAGGATATCTGGAGCAGGAGCCTCTGCTTGACTCAACAAAAACCGTTAAGGAGATTGTTCAGCAGGGAGTTCAAGAGGTTGTTGACCTTGTTAACGAGTATGAAGCGATCAGTGAAAAATTTGCAGAACCTATGTCTGATGAAGAGATGGATAAACTGATTGAGCGACAGGGTGTTCTACAGGAACAACTTGACCATCTTGAAGCATGGGATCTTGATTCAAAACTCAAGATGGCTATGGATGCACTTCGATGTCCGCCTGAAGATACCCCTGTCAATGTAATATCAGGTGGTGAAAAACGAAGGGTCGCCTTGTGTCGCCTGATGCTGCAAAAGCCTGACATTCTTCTTCTTGATGAGCCAACCAACCATCTTGATGCCGCGTCAGTTGCATGGCTTGAGCAACATTTAAGTCAGTATCCTGGAACGGTCATTGCCGTTACGCATGACAGATATTTTCTGGATAATGTGGCAGGTTGGATACTTGAGCTTGATAGAGGAGAGGGCATACCCTGGAAAGGCAATTACTCATCATGGCTCGAACAGAAACGCAACAGGCTGAAAACTGAAGAGAAGCAGGAGAGCAAGCGTCAGAAAACATTGGAAAGAGAGCTTGAGTGGATCAAGATGTCACCCAAGGGAAGACATTCAAAAGCCAAGGCAAGAATAACCTCTTATGATGAACTGCTAAGACAGGATGTCAAGGATCGGGAAAAAGATCTTGAGATATATATTCCACCAGGGCCAAGGCTTGGCGACAAGGTTATTGTTGCCAACGGTGTCACCAAAGCATTTGATGACAAGCTGCTTGTTGAAAAGATGAGTTTTATTATACCTGCCGGTGGTATTATCGGAGTTGTCGGCCCAAACGGTGCTGGGAAATCAACCCTTTTCAATATGATAACCGGCAAGGAAAAGCCGGATGCAGGCTCAATAGAGATTGGTGAGACCGTAAAGATAGCCTATGTGGATCAGGATCGGCACATTCTAAATCCTGATAAAAGTATCTGGGAGGTAATCTCAGACGGCAATGATACCATCCTGCTTGGCGGAAGAGAGGTAAACTCTCGGGCATATGTCTCCAAATTCAATTTCTCAGGGACAGACCAGCAGAAAAAGGTTGGAATTCTATCAGGCGGAGAGCGCAACCGTGTGCATCTTGCAAGAATGCTCAAAGAGGAGGCAAACCTTCTGCTTCTTGATGAGCCGACCAATGATCTTGATGTTAATACAATGAGAGCTCTTGAAGAGGCTCTGGAGAACTTTGCCGGCTGTGCAATTATCATAAGCCATGACAGATGGTTTTTAGACAGGATAGCAACCCATATTCTGGCGTTTGAAGGAGACAGTCAGACTCTTTTCTTTGAAGGGAGCTATTCAGACTATGAAAAAGACAGGAAAAAACGGCTTGGAATCAAGGCTGATCAGCCTGAAAGGATAAAATACCGCCATCTGACAAGATAATCATCCTTATAATCCAGAGTATCCTGATTCAGACAAATGGTCGATATTAGAATTAGAACCAATATCCGATATTTGATAATATTCATAATGAACTATACAGTGAAAACCAGATATATATGCAAACCCTTAACACCGATTCACTCACTATCAAAGAGATTAAGAAGCGCCGCACCTTTGCCATCATAAGCCACCCTGATGCCGGTAAAACCACCCTCACTGAAAAACTTCTGCTGTTTGGCGGAGCCATTCAGCAGGCAGGTGCTGTAAAATCCCGCAAAACAGAACGCAAAGCCACCAGCGACTTTCTTTCAATTGAGCAGGAAAGAGGAATCAGCGTCTCGTCATCTGTCATGAAGTTCAACTACAGAGACTACGAGATCAATCTTCTTGACACTCCAGGCCATAAGGATTTTTCCGAAGATACCTACAGAGTTTTGACAGCCGTTGATTGTGCAGTAATGATAATTGACAGTGCCAAAGGAGTGGAGCCTCAGACCCGAAAGCTCATGGAGGTGTGCCGGATGCGCAACACCCCGATAATCACATTTATTAACAAGTTAGACAGAGAGGGTCTGGAACCTCTTGAGCTGTTTGCCGATATAGAGGAGAAACTCCAGATTGAGTGCACACCCATAACATGGCCAATAGGTATGGGAAAAAGGTTTCAGGGCGTCTATCATATTAATAACAAAGAGATTGGATTCTTTTCTGCCGGCTACACCCCAAAAGATGGAGATGGCCTGATCATCAAAGATTTAGCTGATGAAAAGTTAGATAAAAAACTTGGCAGCCAGGCAAAGGAGCTTCGTGACGACATTGAGCTTCTGCAGGGAGCATCAGACCCGTTTGACGTGGAGCAATATCTGAAAGGCTCACAGACTCCGGTCTTTTTTGGCAGTGCCATAAATAACTTTGGAGTAAGAGAGATGCTGGACTCTTTTGTTGAGATTGCCCCACCGCCTGGTATCCGGAAAAGTTCCACGCGGGACGTTGATCCAAGAGAAAAGGAGTTTTCAGGATTTACCTTTAAAATTCAGGCTAACATGGATCCGGCTCACAGGGACAGAATCGCTTTTTTCAGGATATGTTCAGGCAAATTCACCCGTGGAATGAAGGTCAGGCACCATCGAATCGGCAAGGATGTAATTATCTCAAATGCCACAATCTTCATGGCACAGGAGAGAAGTAACATTGATGAGGCATATCCTGGAGATATAATTGGTATTCACAACCACGGAACAATCAAGATCGGAGATACCTTTACAGAAAAAGAGCCTCTTAAATTTTTAGGAATCCCAAGTTTTGCACCTGAACATTTCAGACGTGTGGTTCTTAAAAATCCGCTAAAAACCAAGGCATTGCAAAAGGGTCTTTTTCAGCTTGCGGAAGAGGGAACAATCCAGGTTTTCCGTCCAAGGATCAACAATGACTACATTCTTGGTGCTGTAGGCGTTCTTCAGTTTGATGTTACAATGTCGCGCCTTAAGTCGGAATACAGCGTGGATGCGGGATACGAACCCATTGATTATTCGGTTGCCAGATGGGTTACATGTGACAATGAAGAGTACCTTAAAGATTTTATCAGAAAAAACTCAGGCTCAATCGCAATTGACTCCGAAGGGTGGACAGCTTTTTTGACAACAAGCGAGTATCAGCTTGGTTTTGCTGTGGAGGCATGGCCGGATATAGTATTTCATAAAACAAGAGAATATAATTAAGTATTTTACACTGAACAAATCTAAAACAGTTCCACAATATAAATTTAAGGAGAGACTAAAATGAGTGAAACCCGGATTTTTAACTTTAATGCAGGGCCATCAGCTCTGCCCCTGACCGTTCTAAAAGAGATACAGGCTTCGTTTCTTGATTTCAAGGGGTCAGGCATGTCTGTCACCGAAATCAGCCACCGTTCAGGAGTGTTTGATGAAGTGATTAACGATACTGTAGCAAGAACCAGACGTCTTCTCAATATTGATGAGAAATATCATGTGCTCTTTCTTCAAGGAGGTGCAAGCCTTCAGTTTGCCATGATTCCAATGAATTTTCTGGGAGAGGGGGCAACTGCAGACTATGTTAACACAGGGACATGGTCAACAAAGGCGATCAAAGAGGCAAAACTTCTTGAGAAAAAAATAAGTGTAGTTGCCTCATCAGAGGATAAAAATTTTTCCTATATACCTAAAAACATTGAGTTTAATAAAGATGCCAAGTATGTCCATATAACATCAAACAACACCATAAAAGGGACACAGTGGCACTCATTTCCAGACACAAACGGCGTACCGATAGTCTCTGATATGTCATCAGATATATTCAGCAGACCACTTGAAATGGAAAAATTTGGAATGATATATGCCGGTGCCCAGAAAAATATTGGCCCTGCCGGAGTATGTATGGTGATTCTGCACGATGATATGCTCAAACTTTCAGAAGAGCTTCTGCAGGGTGAAAATAAAACTTTGCCCAATATGCTTCGTTATAACACCTATTCATCTCAGAACTCCATGTACAACACACCAAACTGCTTTGGTATTTATGTGACCCAACTTGTATTGAAATGGATAGAAGAGGAGATCGGCGGACTTACAAAGATGGAAGCCCGTAATAAGGAAAAAGGGCAGATGCTCTATGATTTTATTGACGGCAGTAACTTTTATCGTGCCACTGCTGAAAAAGATAGCCGTTCTTTGATGAATGTAACTTTTCGCCTTCCGACTGAGGATCTGGAAAAAGAATTTATTGGACAGGCAACAAAAAACAGGTTAGGCGGGCTTAAAGGCCATCGCTCAGTGGGAGGATGCAGAGCATCAATATATAACGCCACCACAATGGAAGCTATAGAGGCGTTGATTAAATTTATGAAATCTTTTGCATCTGGAAAATAAAAACAGTATCTGCAATTCAATGCCACCTCTACTGAAGACCGGAGCATTGGCACTTTCCTGAAGGCAGGGAGGCATTGAAGCAGATTTACGAAAAATGAAACAGGAGAAGTTTGTAATGAAAGTCCTTGTAAGTGACAAAATGGGTGAAGCTGGTCTTGAGATATTCAGAAATGCAGAGGGCATTGAACTGGATGTAAAGACAGGGCTTAAACCGGAAGAGCTAAAGGCCATCATAGGCAATTATCATGGTCTGGCAATCAGAAGTGCCACAAAGGTGACCAAAGAGATAATAGATGCTGCAACCAACCTCAAAGTGGTGGGAAGAGCAGGTATTGGTCTTGACAATGTGGATATTCCGGCAGCTACCCAGAAGGGGATAGCGGTTATGAACACACCAGGCGGAAATACCGTTACCACCGCAGAACACGCCATAGCCATGATGATGTCCCTGACCCGTAATATTCCAAAAGGAACCGCCACTCTAAAACAGGGTTTGTGGGAAAAGAAAAGCCTTGAGGGCCGCGAGCTGTTCAATAAAGTTCTTGGAGTAATAGGTTTTGGCAACATAGGCTCCATTGTTGCAAGCCTTGCACAGGGTCTTAAGATGCAGGTTATCATCGCTGATCCCAACGTCACGCCAGAGCGTATTCAGAAAGCTGGATTTGAGAGCGTATCTCTTGAGGATCTTTACCGCCGTTCAGATTATATCACAATCCATGTTCCCAAACTTGAAGCCACCACTAATCTTCTGAACAAAAAGACCTTTGCCATGATGAAAGATGGTGTGATGATAATCAACTGTGCAAGGGGGGGGATCATAAATGAGGAAGATCTTTATGAGGCTATTGTATCTAAAAAAGTTGCAGGAGCCGCACTTGATGTATTTGCAAAGGAGCCGCCCGGGGACAATCCTCTGCTTACACTTGATCAGGTAATTGCCACCCCTCATCTTGGTGCATCTACAGCAGAGGCCCAGACAAATGTTGCGGTTGCTGTTGCCAACCAGATCGTTGCCTATCTTACTCAAAATACCGTCATCAATGCCGTTAACGTTCCGTCAGTCACCGGCGAGCTCTTAAAGAAACTCCAGCCATATCTCTATCTTGCAGAAAGAATAGGAACTATGCACACATTCATGTCTGACGGTCCTATCAAAGAGATCAACATTGAATATGCAGGTAATTTCCTGGATCTTGATCTTAAACCAGTAACTCTTGCCGCAGTCAGGGGCATCCTTACTCCGATTGCTAACTACGAGGTCAACTCAGTCAATGCAATGATCATGGCAAAGGATATGGGGATGAAAATCTCAGAGATCAACAGCCAGGAGAGTGACCACTACATCAATCTCATCAGAATGACCGTTGTTTATGAGAATAAAACCAACCTGATTGCCGGCACCATATTTGGCAAAGATGATGCAAGAATTATCAGGATCAACAAGTTCCGACTCGAAGTCATTCCAGAAGGCTACCTGTCACTGATCCACAATAAAGATGTTCCAGGGGCCATAGGAAGTATTGGCACATGCCTTGGAAATCATAACATAAATATTGGAAGAATGATGGTGGGAAGAGAGGATGACGGAGATAGAAACATAATCTTTATCAGAACCGACACACCAGTATCTGAAGAGGTTTCAGAAGAGTTAAGAAATCTTGATAAAGTGCACTCTATCATAAATTTTTCTCTGTAAGCACAACTTCGTAACAGCTATTTCAGGTTGCAATATTTTTTTCACAGCAACCTGAAATAACCTGTTAATATGCCAAAACAGCCGATAAATTTTCATCGTAGAAGCCATGTATCATAAGGGTTCATATGCTGTTTGCCTCGTTAAACATTTGCATATAGAAATCTTTTGCTTTTTGGGTGTCAAAAGTAAGAAAAGTCCCGCCCTCCTCAAAATGGCGTTTAAAAACTTTTCCTATTGCATAGGTACTTGCAGCGGAAATACCAGACATACTTATTGCACCAAAAGCCATACCAGGACCAGGAATCATTTTTGCAAGGCTGGCTCCTAATCTGGGTGAAATAGAGACAGGCAGGGCTCCTCCGACAAGTGAAGCGATCAGATGTTTTACAATATCTTTGTTAAACGGTATATTATATTCATCTGCCAGACATCTTAAAAGGTTAAATTGAATCCCGCTTACCCCCATAAAGTCAACAAATGGGAGAGGGATCAATCCAACGGCTGATGATGCATATATATGTTTATTTATAATTTCATCTATCAAATCATCAGTTTTTTCATTTTTTCCCATTAGTATATTCCTTTTATGTGAAAGTCTTTTAAAATAGCTGTGTTTATGTGACTTTCATTTTTCGTTGTGGCCGAGAGCCAATATCCCGCTCCGGCCGTGCCGGTTATCAGCTTATCCTGCCTTAAATAGGGTAGTTGTAGAATTGTAAATAAAATCGTAGTTATTGCGTTATAATCACGAAGATTGAAGATTTTCTCCCACACCTAAATTTATGCAGGCAGTTGGATCCATTTTGCAGCTTGTCTCAAATTTCTTTAAAGCCATTCGAAGCTCTTTTCTCTTTAAAGCCTCTTTGTTTCTGCGTTTTTCCTCATCTGTCTCCAGAATCAGACCCGGAACCTCAAGTGGTCTGCCTGTTGTCTTATCTACGGCGACAAAGGTAAGATATGCAGAAGCCACACGCCTTACCGTTCCTTTTAGAAGATCTTCGGCATCCACCCTGACACCAATCTCCATGGAAGTTCTGCCAGCCATATTAATTGATGCCTTTATGGTTATCATCTCGCCTATAAAGATCATGTTATGAAAATCTATCCTGTCAATTGAGGCAGTGACAGCAAGGTTTCCGGCATGTTTTATTGCTACCACACCTGCTGCATTATCAATTTCCTTCATGACAGAACCACCATGGACAATACCTCCAGGGTTGGCATCTGAAGGCTGCATAACTCTGGCAAGTGTTACCATGGTATCTTTAACGCATTTGGGTTGTAATTGTGCCTTATCCATATATTTATCTATTGCTCCACTATTATTTTGTTGGCAGAAAAAGAGGCAAATCTGAGTCTCTTTCTGCAGTTAGTTTTTATTGTATGGGTGCATTATTCTATGTTCATGCATTATTGTCAATGCTCATTAAACGATCGTGCCCATTGAGTGCGGTGGTCCCCAAAAATTGGACAATGTGGAAAAAATATATTTAAAACTTTGCTTCTTATTTTTCACACTTTAAAAAAGTTGGACAAATTTAAAATTCAATTTGAAATTTGTCCAACTTTCATGTAACATATAATATATCAATAGGTTATAACTGACCAACTTGAAAAAATGCCTTTTTGCTGAAAATTAAAAACAAACAGGATATTATTATGGATTACATACCAAGAACTCTTGAAACACACATAAAACTCATGGCTTCAAAATTTCCAGTGGTTACCTTAACCGGTCCAAGACAATCTGGAAAATCAACATTAGTCCGTAAAGCATTTCCAGAAAAACCTTACATATCATGTGAAGATTTGGATATACGGCTTTTTGCAAGCCAAGACCCAAGGGGATTTCTTAAAACATATCCAAATGCTGTTATTGATGAAGCACAAAAAGCTCCTGAAATCTTTTCATATATTCAAACAAAGGTAGATTTAGATGATGAGCAGGGACAATATATCCTGACAGGTTCACACGATTTTCTTCTTTTTGAAAAAATCACGCAATCCCTTGCAGGGCGAACAGCAGTGATGAAACTTCTTCCTTTTTCGCTGCAAGAGATTCAAGGCAGTGCTTTATTTAAGACTCCTGAAGAGTATATTTTTAACGGTTTTTATCCGCGTGTTTATAAAATGGGAATTGCTCCATCAGATTTTTATCCTTCTTATATCCAGACTTATATTGAAAGAGATGTGAGATTAATTAAAAATATATCCAATCTTGGACAGTTCCAGCTCTTTTTAAAGATGTGTGCGGGAAGAATAGGACAGATAGTCAATTTTTCCTCTCTTGGAAATGAGTGCGGTATATCTGGGACAACTGTAAAATCATGGATGGATATACTTGAGGCAAGCTATATTATTTTTCTTTTAAAACCTCATCATGCCAATTTTAACAAGCGTCTAATTAAGATGCCTAAGCTATATTTTTATGATACAGGACTTGCTGCATTTTTACTTGGAATTAATTCAGTTGAGCAGCTTCAGACTCATTATAATAAAGGAGGATTATTTGAATCTTTTATTATATCTAATTTTATTAAGACAATGTTTAATGCGGGTAGGGAAAACAGTTGTTATTTTTGGAGGGATAAAAACGGTAATGAAATTGACTGCCTTATTGAAAATGGTGGAAAATTAATTCCTATAGAGATCAAATCAGGAAAAACTATAACTAATGACTATTTCAAAGGTATAGATTATTATTGCAATATTGCTGGAGAACAAGCCTCCCGCCCTTTTATTATATATGGCGGAGATAGAGAACAGATAAGAAGCAATGCAGATGTTATTACATGGAATAATTTAGATAGTATTCAAAGTACAGTTTGAACCATAATCACTTTGCAAGTGTTGATTTGGAATAAACCTTCATGGCCTTTATTTGACCACCACGAATTATGAAAATCAAGGAGCATTTTCATGGTAAAGTATTTTATGCAGCGTCAAAGAGAGATCACTTTGAACAACAGGTTTCATGAGCAAGGCACGAATACCCATTTCCAATGCTTTCTTTTCAGTAATATTCTCGCTGAATCCCGTACATAGAACTACTGGAATATCAGACCGTATGGAGATCATGGCACATGCCATCTGCTCACCGGTCATTCCGGGCATCGTAAAATCAGTTAGCACAAGGTCAAACTTATCCGGTGTCTTCATGAAAAGCTCCAGTGCCTCCCTGCTGCTTGTCATGGTCGTAATATGATATCCCATTCGCTCAAGCATTAATTTTTCCATACGAATAATTGCCGGGTCATCATCTACAAGCAAAATATGGCCACTGCCTTTATAGACCTGGCGTTCTTCATGAAGAAATTTTACATTATTGATCTCTTTTTCAAGAAGTGGAAAATAGATATGGATAGATGTCCCTTTACCAATCTCACTTTCAAGTGAAATATATCCATGGCTGCTCTTTACAATTCCAAGCACAACTGCAAGACCAAGACCGGTACCTTTTCCTTCCGGCTTGGTTGTGAAATAAGGATCAAACACCCTCTTCATAACATCTTTAGAGATACCTTCGCCCGTGTCTCTTACGCACAGATGGACATAATTACCATGTATAACCTCCTGGCCGTCAGGCAGTGCTCCTGTTATCTTCTCCGACTTCAGGGATATGAAGATCTCTCCACCATTATTCTGTGTAGCATGGTAAGCATTAGTCATTAAATTCATGATTATCTGATGAATCTGTGTGGAGTCTGCCATAACCAGGTCATTTTCCTTGTCAATGGAAGATCTGACCTGAATAGTGGATGGAAGGGTAGCCCTCATAAGCTTGAGCACTTCATTGACAACAAGATGTACCCTCAAAGGTCTGACTGGTTGTCCGCTCTGACGGCTGAAATTGAGAATCTGACGGATAAGCTCTTTTGCACGTTCTGCTCCTTTTAATATCTCTTTCAACCCTTTTTTCAAACTTTCGTTTTTGGCATCAATAAGAAGCATCTCAGCATACCCTGTTATGGGAAACAGAATATTATTAAAATCGTGTGCAATACCGCCAGCAAGGCTTCCCATGGCTTCGAGTCGCTGAAGAGCGTGCATCTGCTCTTTAAGCTCATTTATCTCACGCCTCAGGTAGTAACGCTCCATAACATTACATATTGATCTTCTAAGCTGACTGATATCCAGTTGGCCTTTTACAAGGTAGTCATCTGCTCCATCTCTGGAGATTTTTGCAGCAGTATGGACATCTTCATTTCCAGTCAAAACAATGATTGGAATGGAGTTGTTGGATTCTCTGAGCTGTTTTACAATATCAAGGGCAGTCTCTTTTCCAAGATAGTAATCCAGCATGACAAGATCCATCCCATCCAGAAGAGGTATGAATTGATGCTTAAGGAGATCATGGATCAGCTCAACCTTACAATCCAGCGAAAAGGCGAAGATATTTTCAAACTTGATTTTATTCGGGAGAGTGCCGACAAAATCAAA
>JADGBC010000180.1 GCA_015231705.1 Desulfamplus sp.
CAAAGAATCATAAATTCAGGAGGCAGAATTGAACGGGAATATGGGCTTGGCAGAGGACGAACAGATTTAATGGTCGTCTGGAACTATCCCAAAGAGGTGCAAAAAGAGATAACAAAAGGTGTTAAACGAGCAACGAAAATGGTTCAGCAAGCAAAAAGAAAGGTTGAACAAGATACAAGAAGAGTTCAGCGAGAGATAATTGAGTTGAAAATATTACGTAAATCCCTTGAAAAAACCATAGAAGAGGGTCTTGAACAGACCTATAGATACATGGACAGATGCGGGTGTAATGAAGGGCATCTGATTATTTTTGACAGAAGCATGTCGAAAACTTGGGATGAAAAAATTTTCTCTAAACAGGAGCTGTATAAAGATAAAACCATAACTGTCTGGGGAATGTGAGAATACCATTTTTTAATGGCGATAGGTCAATGATATAATATGAAACTCAGCTATTTGATTATTATTATTATTTTACTGACTGCGGGACAGTTAGTTTTCACAGCACAAACCATATCTGAGGAAAAACAGTATTACAAATCCAGTCTTAACAAAATAGGACTTTCAGCAGAAGAGGAGAGGTGGCTCAAAGAGCACCATACATTGCGGGTGGGAGTCGGTATTGCATGGCCTCCGTTTCAGTATATGGAAAACGGTGAATTCAAAGGACTTGCATCTGACTATATCTCTATGGTCAGTGAGCGACTCGGCATTCATATGCAGATCATAAAAGATGTTTCATCGTTTCAACAAGTTCTTGAAATGGCAAAAAGACGGGAGATAGACGTATTGGGATGTGTTTCTGAAACACCTGACAGAAAAGAGTACATGAACTTCACACAAAAATATCTTTCTATTCCGGTTGTCATTATAACTCAAAAAGATACTGGGTTTATCGGAGGCCTTGTTGATTTGAATCAGAAAAAAGTATCATTTACAAAGTCGTTGGCTGACCATTCAAGAGTAAAAGATAACTTTCCAGGTATTATTCCCTATTTTGTCAAAACTCCTCCTGAAAAATTTGAGGCTGTATCACAAGGAAAAGCTGTTGCATGTATAGAAAACCTTGCAACAGCAAGCTATCTTATTCAAAAAAACAATCTGGCTAACCTGAAAGTTGCGGCATCGTCAGGTCTTCCCAATACTGAGCTTTCATTTGCTGTCCGTAATGACTGGCCTCTGTTATGCAATATCTTTAATAAAGCACTTGCATCAATTACCAAAGAAGAACACGACTCTATTTACAACAAATGGATTCCTGTCAGGTTTGAATATAAAGCTGACTGGTCTGAAATTCTGAAATGGCTGATTTTAACAGGGAGTTGTTTTATTATAATCCTTGGAATATCACTTTTCTGGAATCGAAAGCTGGCAAAAGAAATTTCTGTGCGTAAACAGCTGGCAAAAGATCTGCAAAATGCAAAAGCACTGGCAGAGGAACGAAGCCAGGCTGCAGAAGCTGCCAACCGTGCCAAAAGTGTATTTCTTGCCAACATGAGCCATGAGCTTCGGACGCCTCTGACCGCAATCATGGGTTTCGCGAGGGTAATGATCCGAAGTCGAACCCTGCCCAAAGAACATCTTGAAAATGCAGGCATAATCACCCGAAGCGGCGAGCATCTTCTGACACTCATCAACCAGGTGCTTGATCTGTCAAAGATAGAGGCAGGACGGGCAACTCTGAACAGTAAAGGCTTTGACCTTCATAATCTTCTGAATGATATAGAAGATCTCTTCAGTATGAGGGCTCAAGAGAAACATCTTAAACTGCTATTTGAACGCAGCCCCGGCCTTCCCCGCTATATTGTCACAGATGAAGTCAAACTGCGTCAAGTGCTTATAAATCTTTTAAACAATGCCGTAAAATTCACAAAAGAGGGGGGAATAGCTGTCAGGGTGAAGTGTAAAGAATCGGATTTTAAGCTTTCGGAACCGACCGTCTGTTTTGAAATTGAAGACACAGGCCCTGGAATAGCACCTGATGAGTCAGACAAACTCTTTGAAGCCTTTCTACAGACAAAAAGCGGTCAGGATTCGCAGGAGGGTACCGGACTTGGGCTTGCAATCAGCAGAAAGTTTGTACAGCTTATGGGCGGAGATATCACAGTTCAAAGCGAAGTTGGAAAAGGCTCTTTGTTCAGCTTTCAGATTAAGGCAAAAATTACTGAATCCAGCAGCATAAATGTCAGAGAACCGACAAGACGAATTATTGCCTTAGAGCCGGGTCAACCTGTCTATCGCCTTCTGATTGTAGATGATAAATCAGATAATCGCAGGCTTCTGGTAACGTTGCTGGCTCCGCTTGGATTTGAACTTAAAGAGGCAGCAAATGGTCAGGAGGCTGTTTTAACCAGCGAAAAATGGGAACCGCATCTGATCTTGATGGACATGAGAATGCCTGTAATAGACGGATATGAAGCAACAAGGCAGATCAAAGATACAATAAAGGGGCAGTCTATCGCCATTATTGCAGTAACTGCCAGTGCATTTGAAGAGGAGCGGGCAATGGTTCTCTCTGCTGGCTGTAATGATTTTGTCCGAAAGCCTTTCAGGGAAGAAGAGATTTTTCAAATGATGAACAAACACCTTGGTATCAGATTCGTATGGGAAGAGGATGTTCCTGAAGAGCTCAAATCAGTAAAGAAGGAAATAGAAAAACCTCTATCTATGCATTTAATGGAAAATCTCTCTTCAGAACTGCTGTCAGCACTTGAACAGGCTGCTATCAGGGGAGATTCTCCTGCGATAGAACTCCTGATTGATGAAATCCGTTCTATAGATGGATCACTTGCAGATGCTTTAAAGGATTTATCTGACAATTTTGAGTATGATCAGATTCTGGAATTTGTTGGAACAAGGACTTAAAACATGACCAAACTTAAAACAGATACTAAAACCTCATCTATTCTGATTGTGGATGACAAACCGGAGAATCTTCGTCTGCTGTCAGCCATATTAAGAGAGAAGGGATATGAAGTCAGAACTCTTCGAAAAGGGTCTATGGCTCTGCCCTCAGTGCAATACTCTCCCCCTGATCTGATTCTTCTGGATATTATGATGCCAGACATTAACGGCTATGATCTATGCAGGCAGATAAAATCCGATGAAAATATTTGCGACATTCCAATCATTTTTATAAGTGCACTCAATGAAACCGCAAGCAAAACAGAAGCATTTGCCGCTGGCGGAGTGGATTATATAACAAAGCCCTTTCACGAAGAGGAGGTGTTTGCACGCATAAGCACTCACCTTGCCTTGCGGGAAGCTGCAAAGAGTCTTGAGAATACAAACAAAAGGCTGCAAAGTGAAAGTGAATTTTTAGAGTCTGTTGTCAATTCCGCTGCTGAAGGCATCTGCGTATGTTATGCCACAGAGGATTATCCGCATATCAGATTCAATGTATGGAATGACAGGATGGTAGAGATCACAGGCTATACAATGGAAGAGATAAATCATATGGGCTGGTATCAGACCATGTATCCTGACATTGAAGTGCAGGAGATGGCCAAACAACGTATGAGCCGAATGAGAGAAGGGGATCAGATTCAACGCGAAGATTCGGAAATTACAAGAAAAAACGGTGAAAAAAGGATATTATCCATAAGCACATCGTTAATAAAAGATGAGAACGGCATCCCCTGCTCTCTGGCACTGATGCATGATCTGACAGAGAAAAAGAGAGCTGATGAATCCCTTATGGCTGCATGGGATGCAACCATGCTCAACTCATCAAGACTTGACACACTGGTATCATTGAACAGAATGACAGGACTCGGCAGACAGGAGATTGCAGACCACGTTCTTGAAAAAGCAATTCAACTGACCCGAAGTACCATGGGTTTTATCAACATATCGACAGATGATGATGATATTTTCAGGCAATATGCCTGCTCCAGAAAGACGATGAAAGAATGTGCTATTATTGACAAGCAGGTGCTGTTTTCCGTAAAGGCCGGAGGATTTTGGGCTGAATCTATCCGCCTTAGTAAACCCTTTGTTTTTAATGACTATTCTCTCTCTCATCCTTCCAAGAAGGGGCTGCCTGAAGGACATATTCCTATTCTGAGATTTGTTTCTGTCCCTCTGCTCGAAAAAGGAAAAGTGGTAGCAATAGCGGCTGTGGCAAACAAGGAGACTGACTACAATGAGTCTGATGTCAACCAATTGACCCTTCTGATTGAAGGTATGTGGCAGCATATCAGAAAAGAGGAATATACAAGAGAACTTTTTCAGGCAAAAGAGGCTGCTGAATCTGCCAATCTTGCAAAAAGTGCATTTCTTGCCAATATGAGTCATGAGATCCGAACACCCATGAACGCCATTATTGGATTGAGTAATCTTGCGTTAAAAACCGACCTTAATCCCAAACAGAGAGACTACATCAGCAAAGTCCATACATCTGCCCAGAATCTTTTAGGGATCATCAACGATATTCTCGATTTTTCCAAGATAGATGCAGGTAAGCTCGATATGGAAAGAGTTGATTTTGATCTGAATGATGTATTGCAGAGCCTGACTAACCAGATGATCATGAAAACCCAGGAAAAAGGGCTTGAGATGGTTCTGTCAATAGATGCCGACGTGCCAAGGTCACTGAAAGGCGATCCTCTGCGGCTGGGACAGATCCTGCTCAATCTTGCCAACAATGCTGTAAAGTTTACAGAAAAAGGGGAGATCGTGGTCTCCATCAAACCGATACTTTTAGAAAAAGAGTCAGCCTTTATCCGTTTTGAGGTGAGAGATACCGGTATAGGCCTTACCGAAGATCAGCGTAAGAAACTATTTCAATCCTTTCACCAGGCTGATACCTCAACCACCCGTAAATATGGTGGTACCGGATTGGGGTTGACAATCAGCAAGAAACTCACGGAGATGATGGGTGGCAAGATTGGTGTGGAAAGTGTGCAGGGAAAAGGAAGCACGTTCTGGTTTACAGCTAGGTTTGGCAGACAGGAAGATACTGAAAAACACCTTGCCATTCTCCCTGAAACTCTCAGGGGAATAAGAATTTTAGTGGTGGATGATAATTATACATCACGTGAAATCCATAGAGCTTACATTGAACAGTTGGGATTTAAGGTCGATACAGCCCCGTCCGGTGAAAAAACTGCTGAAATGATAAGAGCTGCGGCAGCCGCGGGTGACAAGCCCTATTCGCTCGTGTTCATGGACTGGAAGATGCCGGGTATGGATGGCCTTGAGGCTTCCAGGCAGATACTGCAGGAACCTAATCTTGATAAAATACCGAAGATTATCATGGTTACCGGACACGCTCGTGAAGAGGTGATGAGTCAGGCAAAAGAGATAAGTCTGGATGGATTCCTGCTTAAACCCGTTACCCAGTCTCTCCTATTTGACTCGATCATGGAGGCTTTTGGTCATAGCATGGAAGGAAAAACCGACAGAAGCATCACAAGGGCTGAACTACCAAGTGGCTTTGAAGCTATTCGAGGAGCCAGGTTGCTGTTGGTGGAGGACAATGAGATAAATCAGCAGCTGGCTGTGGAGCTTCTGGGCGATGAGGGTTTTTTTGTGACAGTAGCTGAAAACGGAAAAATCGGTGTGGAAAAATATAGGGCTGCAATCGGTGAAAACAGATATGATGCGGTGCTCATGGACTTGCAGATGCCGGTAATGGACGGTCGTACAGCGGCAAGGGAGATACGTGCCTGGGAGGAGGAAGAGAGGCAGAGAGCAGAAAACGGAAACCAGAACTGGGAGGGGCAAACTCCTATTATAGCCATGACTGCGGATGCAATGAGCGGAGTACGAGAAGAGGTTCTTCAGATAGGCATGAACGACTACGTGACAAAGCCCATAGAGCCTTCAGAAGTGTTTAAATCTCTGTTTAAATGGATAAAACCTGGCAGAAGACCTCTTCCCGATGAATATACAAATAAAATAACCGGCAAGGGCAAGGTTCAGGACTTTTCTTCCGGGCCTGATCTGAATCTATCCGCTCTTGAGGGGATAAACACTGAGCTTGGCCTGCCACGAGTAAGCGGCAACAGGAAACTCTATCTGAATCTGCTGGTCAAATTCCATCGTGACAATCAGGATACTGCACAACAGATTCAAGAAGCGATTCAGAAACATGATCAGGAGCTTGCGGTCAGACTTGCTCACACTGTCAAGGGGGTGGCAGGTACTATAGGTGCCCAGGATCTGCAAACCATTGGCGGTGAGCTTGAGGCTGGACTTAAAGCAGGTATTGGTGCTGATCATAAAACAGATTCTGACCCTGCTGATCCTCGAGGAAATCCTCTCTCTTATCAAACTGGGTTAATTGACTTGATGAACAGATTCGATACTGCTCTTAAAATGGTCTTGAGAACTCTGTCACCAGTTGCAAAAGCACAGACTAAAACAGCACAGGGAGGAGGTATAGCCGGTAATCTGGAAAACGCAAATCAGGGTAACACCTTGCAACTTACTCAATTTATCCAGAAACTTGAGCCTTTTGTGCAGAAGAAAAAACCCAAGCCATGCAAGGAGATCATGGCAGAAATGGGTGCTTTTACATGGCCGGAGAGCGTCACATCCAAACTGCAGGAACTTGACCGA
>JADGBC010000181.1 GCA_015231705.1 Desulfamplus sp.
GGGTTTGATGTGAATCAGTATGAAACCGTATATGTTTTAAAAAGTGGCGAGCTTTATTATGCCTTTAACAGCAATACATCTGATGAAATCATCCAGAAACTGCAACAGGCTTTGGACGATTTGAAAAGGATGGAAATAGCATTCTGCTTTCAAAAAAAGATGGTACATGGTTTGTGACTGACAAAAATTATCCTGCCAGTAAGGAAAGTGTTACTCAAATTCTTGATATAGTAAAAGATTTGAAACTTTCGGCATTAGTTTCCGAAAGCGGCAATCTAAACCCTTATGAGTTGGACAGTAAAAACAGGATCAGCGTAACGGTAAAATCTGCTGTCGA
Source organism: Desulfamplus sp. (assembly GCA_015231705.1). Taxonomy (GTDB): domain Bacteria; phylum Desulfobacterota; class Desulfobacteria; order Desulfobacterales; family Desulfobacteraceae; genus Desulfamplus. The sequence continues at coordinate 338 of JADGBC010000181.1, forward strand.
GACTTTGAGAAAATTTGAAATAGGCAAGACAGCTCCATCATTTCGCCACACTTTTGTCAGACTGGATGGTAACAGCAATGTCTATCACGCAGCAAAAAGTTTTAGACGCGATTTTGATAAAACTGTTGATGATCTCAGAGATAAAAAGGTGCTCTCTTTTGACAAGAGCAAAATAAGCTCCATTGCCTTGAAAAAAGGTGAAACAATAAAGGAAATTGCGATCAAGGATGGTAAGCCTGTATCTGTAGATGCAAAAGTTCAGGATTCTGCCCAAGGCAAGAAAGATAACCTTGATAAGGAAGATAAACCTGTAGATAGCATTTCTGATAACTCTTCAAAGGAAGATAAACCCGTAGATAGCGGTTCTGATAACTCTTCAGAGGAAAATAAACCCTTAGATAGCACTTCTGATAAATCTTCAGAGGAAAATAAACCCTTAGATAGCACTTCTGATAAATCTTCAGAGGAAAAAGCTCAAAAGCCGGTTGAGAAAAGCGATGTTATTGAAAGCATTCTTGCTATGTTGTCTGACTTCAAATGCCACAAATTTACCGATACAGACAGCAAAGAGCAGTGCAAAGGAATGGAAGAGATAGCAAGTATTGTACTTCAAGGAGAAAAAGAGATCTCTCTTGTAATTTACAAAAAAGATGCCCAAGATAACTATCCGGCTCTCTCTTCTGAGAATGTTTATCCCTTCTTGCTTGATACTTATCAGGGAGATGATATAATTTCTAAACTGGACGATGTTCTGGGATTAAAAAAAGAGGATGAAAATACCAATCCTGTACCCGAGTAAACCTGTACCCGATGAAGTCCCTTGTCGGCGTACATAACAATTTATTTTTTGTAAAGGAGATAATTAATATGGAGATGCTTAAAATTTTACTTTCCGTTCTTCTGCCGCCTCTTGGTGTCTTTTTTCAGGTGGGAATAGGAATGCAATTTTGGATAAATATCCTGCTTACGCTGCTTGGTTACCTGCCTGGAGTTATCCATGCAGTATGGGTGATAGCAAAGGAAAATGCTGCAAAAAAAGAGATTGAATAAAGATGGTATGGTCTTGTAAAAAGTAAAAGATCAATTAAATTTCGCCTTTTTGCTTAATTTACTCAAAGTAGAAACCTGTCAGTCAAGAGCCTTGTCAACACTGTCAGAATAAGGATATTCAGGAGGAAAGGATTTACAGGATATAAAACCTTACTCATCCTGTAAATCCTGACCATCCTGATTCAGACAGATGATCATATGCCCAGGAAACGATAGTAAGGTGTTGTTTTTATGCGGTTATGCACTAACTATTTTTAAAGATTCAAATATGGAGGTAAAATGCGTTTTAAACGTTCAGTAATATATGCACAGATCATTTTGATTGCTGTTGCTTTGATGCTTGTTGTTTCAGGATGCAGTAACAGCATGTTGTCAGGCAGCAAGCAAAAAATGACTCCCAAAGGTTCCAAGCAGGCGAATGCAGTCTATTATGATTTTGAGGATATTCTGGTGCCAAAAGAGATGAAAATAGATAACAGTTCAACTGTTGTGGTAAGCACGCCCGGACAGACATCGGGGATCATAACTCTAAAGGGAAGAATAGACAAAACATCTCTTCTTAAATTCTTTAACAGCAATATGCAAAAAGACAACTGGAATATTGTAAGTCAGATAAGATCCCCTGCTGCAACGATTCTTGTTTTTCAGAAGGTCTCAAGGTGTGCGGTTATAACTTTGCGTGACAGGGAGTATTATACATACGCTGAAATAGGTGTTGCCCCTTCAGTTGGCCAGCCATCTTCAGGAGGTATAATGAGCATACCATCTGATTCAAATTCAGGCTCGGGTTTTACAGGCAATCAGTCCACGATAGAGAGCGAAGGCAATCTTTTTGACTGAGTATGGCACTGTTTTCTCGATCGAAGATCAGATAACTCTCGAAGATTAGACAAAACACCAATTCCCCCTTATCCTGAAGGGAAAGAGGGAAATCTGGGGAAATTTCATGAAAATCAAATTGGGCAAATTGGGCAAATTTTATGCTGAAAGATAAAACGATCATCCTTGGAGTATGTGGCGGAATTGCGGCATATAAAGCAATCGAACTGCTGCGTCTTGTTAAAAAGGTTGGTGCCAACGTTAAAGTAGTAATGACTCGTGCTGCTCTTGAATTTGTGGGTGAGACAACCTTTCGTGTGCTGTCGGAAAACGATGTCTGCACAGGCCTGTTTGATTCAAAGGAGTCCTCGGTACGTCATATCCAGTGGGCAAGTGAATCAGATGCTGTTGTTATTGCTCCTGCCACAGCCAATATCATAGGAAAAATGGCAAACGGGATAGCAGATGATGCTCTTTCCACCATGATGATGGCTGTGACTTCTCCTGTGCTTATTTGCCCGTCCATGAACACATATATGTATGAAAACAGGGCTGTTCAGCGTAACCTTGATATCTTGGAACAAGATGGAGCGTTTATTCTGGAGCCTGGAACAGGTGAGCTTGCCTGCAAGACAAGCGGGGCTGGCCGCCTTCCTGAACCTGATCTTATTTTTGATAGGCTTGTAAAGATTTTTTGCCCAAAAGATCTGAAAGACAAAAAAATTCTTGTCTCTGCTGGCCCTACAAGAGAGGCAATAGATCCGGTAAGATATATCAGCAACCACTCTTCAGGCAAAATGGGATATGCCGTTGCTGAAGCTGCTGAAAAACGAGGCGGATCAGTGACTCTGGTTTCTGGCCCTGTCTCCATTGCCCCTCCGTTTGGTGTCAATTTAATACAGGTAAACAGTGCAAGGCAGATGGCAGATGAGATGCTGGGGCATATGGATGATTCGGATATAATTATCAAGGTGGCAGCGGTTGCCGATTACAGACCATTAGTGTCTTATGAGAACAAGATTAAAAAAGATGACAACCCCACGGATTCTCTTTCTATTGATTTGACAGAAAACCCTGATATCCTGAAAATGGTTGGAAGCAGAAAGAAAAAGCATCAGTTTCTGGCAGGATTTGCAGCAGAAACACAAAATCTTGATGCTCATGCTTCTACAAAGATGGAGAAAAAAAATCTTGATATGATTGTTGGCAATATTGTGGGCATCAAAGGATCTGGATTTGAAGCTGATACCAATAAGGTTAAATTCTTTTTCAAAGATGGTTCTACCCATGACCTGCCCATTATGTCAAAGGAGCATGTAGCCCACAGGCTTCTTGATCATATTATCAAGCGTATAAAAACAGGATAACAGTCATGCCCTGATGGGCACAACGAAAAATGCAATGTTCAAAAGGGGCAGGGTTCACAAATGGATGGTTTTGACTTTAAATTAAAACGAGATATAGTATCAAGGCTATCTAATAGTTTTAGATTAAAGGATGTAATATTATTTGGAAGCCATGCTTATGGAATTCCTCATAAAGACAGTGATATCGATATTATGGTAGTGCTGGATGAAGATGGTTTTGCGAAAAACTATATGGAAAAAATTGACAGGAGAATGAAAGTCGCAAAACTGCTTTCAGATTTAGAGATGACATCTTCAATTGATTTATTGGTTTATACAAAAGATGAATGGGCACATCTTTTGAAGATCGGTAGTTCATTTGTAAAGCAAATTGACCAGAATGGAGTAAGATTGCTATGAAAGAGTCAACTATTTCATGGGTTGAATTTGCAAAAAGAGATTTGCAGGGTGCCAAAGAACTTTTAAAAAATGAATATCTTGCTAATCTTGTAATGTTTCATAGCCAGCAGTGTGTTGAAAAAATTTTTAAAGCTGTATTGGAAGAGCATTCAATTAGTATCCCAAAAGTTCATAGTTTGAAAAAAATATATAATTTATTCCCAGATGAAATAGCTAAGAAACTTCATATTGAACAGCATGAACTTGAGATAATAGATCAAGTATATATTGACTCACGATACCCTGCTGATTTTGGATTGCTGCCATCCGGTATTCCAACTCAAAAAGAGGCTGAACAGATATACAATATTGCTACAAGCATAAACGGACATATTTTAAAGTTAATAGAAGGATAAATTGAAAACTCAATTTCTTCAAATCCTTCAAGAAACTGAAGCTCTTTTATCATGGTATAAAGAGATGGGAGTTACCGGACTTGATGTTTCCGATGAGTCCGTCAAGACTGTAAAGAAATGGAGCCAGAAAATTACAGAAGGTTCCCCCAATTATATCAAGAGACAACCATCTTGTGAAAAACAGGCCATTAATACAAAACATACTCAAACATCTATTGAAAAGCGATCAACTTCTCAACTGCGTGATAACGGCCATGCCCTTATGGGCACAACGAAGAATGAAAGTCATATAATTATGGCCAACTCAAGAGACTTTCACATAAACAGACCGGCACCTAATGCAAAAACAGCACCTAAGACATACTCAGAACCCAATGCAAAAGCAAAAACAGAACTAAATAGTGATAGGGTAATAAATACAGATAATGTCCATAATTCCTATATTGACTGGAGTGGTGATATCAATTCACAGGTTCTTTTTTTCACTGAAGCACTTAACTATTTAGATCCCCCTGGAGAGCTATTTTTGAATATAGTAAAAGCCATGAATCTGGCACAAGATAATATCTGTTTATGCACATTTCAAGCACTTGATTATACCCACGGCATTCCGGCAGTACGTGAACAGGTTAATAATATACGCAAAGAGGCGGAAAATTTTATCAATGATATAAAAAACTCCAGTGATATGAAAGTGGCTGGTGATATTAAAAACCGTTCAAACCTGACAAGCATCTCACCCGGGAAAGACCGACTGAGTCCCATGATTATCTGTACGTTTGGTGATTCAGCCCTGAAAATTTTGATGGGAAGAGAGTATATGCTGACAACTGCAAGAGGAAGGTTCCATAATTACAATGGAATAGCTCTTATGCCAACATATCATCCAGCCCAGATTTTGGCGGACAGTAGCCTTAAACGATGGGTATGGGAAGATATGAAGCAGATAATGGCAAAACTTGCTGCTTAAGGATCGGGGAGAAAACTCTTTCTATATGATGACACTTTTAAAATCTTTTCTGAATATTCTTGAGGCTGAAAAAGGTTATTCTCCACATACACTTACTGCCTATAAAAATGATTTAAATGATTATTTGAAATATCTTGAAAAAAGGTATCTGGCCGATAGTATTGAAGCATCATCTGCAAATGCATGCTCAACGGATGGATGCTCGACAGATGGATATTCAGCAGAAGCTGCTGCCCCTCAAACAGAAGTGAAATATCTGAATGATGAGCTTTTCTTAAAATTTGTAAGGCAAGATTATAAAAATATTGTAAGAGATTATATGATGAATCTTGCAGGCACAGGAATCAAAAAAAGCTCAATGGCAAGAAAGCTCTCATCTCTTAAATCTTTTTTCAATAATCTTGTCAGAAATGGAGTAATTGATCTCAATCCAGCAGAAATGGTCTCAATGCCAAAAGTTCCGCGTAACATACCTGATTTTCTCACAGTTGATGATCTGTTTTTGCTGCTGGATTCAATAAAAACAGATTCTCTTTTTGGAAAGAGAAATCTTGCCATTATAGAAACATTTTATTCAACAGGTATCCGTTTGTCTGAAATGTCAGCTCTTGACTTTGATGATATTGACTTTGATAATCAATTTATCAAGATTTCAGGGGGTAAGGGTAGAAAGGATAGAATTGTGCCTGTGGGACAAAGATCATTATGGGCAATTTTGCAATATAGGCATATGCTTGGCCATCGGTTTAAGCCTCTTTTTCTCAATAAGAATCTGACAAGGTTGAGTGGCCGTTCCATGGGGCGCATTCTTGATAAAATTGTCTCTGAATGCAGTTTGAAGATACATGTATCTCCTCATATGTTGCGGCACTCATTTGCCACCCACATGCTGGATGCAGGGGCTGATCTTCGTGGAATACAGGAGATTCTGGGACACGAAAGTCTTTCCACAACACAGATATACACCCATGTAACTGTCGACAAACTGATGCAGGTGTATGACAAGGCTCATCCAAGGAGTTAGAAACAGGAACTGAAACGATATAAAAAACCGAATAATCTTGGGATATTCCCATATAAATACAAGGAGTAAAAGTAACTATGACAGAACAGTTTCACGGTACCACCATTCTTGCCCTGCGACACAAAGGAAAGGTTGTAGTTGCAGGCGATGGGCAGGTAACTCTTGGCAACACAATTACAAAA
>JADGBC010000182.1 GCA_015231705.1 Desulfamplus sp.
TATCTTTCCACTCTTCTTAGAAAGGATGTTTTCCCCGGATCTGGCAGTGGTGGATTTTACAGCTCGGGCATGGCTTCAACTGTTCGGGCAGTTGCCCTTGCCGCTTTTGCAAATGCAGGCAAGGCATCTTTGGATGATATCACCCGTTATGAAGGCCATGTAAAAGAGATGCGCCTGTTTGGCAAAGCCCATTTTCTGATTGCAGCTCTTCAGGTTAAAGGTGCTGAATCAAGTGCTGCAAGGGTATGGGATATGATTCTTGCAAACAGCCATCATAGTGCGGGAAAAGTTGTTTTCAGCGAGACGTTGGACACAGATTTTTCTCGTATTCTTGAATCATCAATGAGAACTCAGGGAGCTGTTTTATCTGCTGTTGTTCTGTATGGTAAAAGGACGGCAGAGTTGAAATTAGAAAATAGCAGCAAGACAAAGAAAAACTCCGTTGCAAAAGCTATGGATAAAGAGAAAAAATCAAAAGACGAGCAAGTAAAAGAAGATAAATTCCAAGAAGATAGATCACAAGAAGTTGTAGATCTTGCATTTAAACTTGTTCGTACCATCACAGATACCAGAGGCAGGGACAATTCAGGGGAGAATACACAGGAGAACATCTTTTGCATGAACGGGCTTGCTGACTACAGTGCAGCTTATGAGAGGGCTGGAGGCAATTTTCAAAAAAGAGCAGGAGACGAGAATGTTATTCAAGCAAAAGCTCTTTTAAAACACGAAGTTCTCGGCGATCAGGTTATGGGCAGTGTAAGTTTTAGTAATCTTAAGGATCAGCCGGCCATTTTTTCAAAACCGATATCTCCATCAGATCCTGGAAAGAGAGCTGATATTGTAATCAGCTCAAACAATGTCGGAACTCTCTATTACTCAGCCGGTATGAGCTATGCTCCCATAGATGATTTTGAAAAACCCGTCAATTCAGGCATGGAAATAAGAAGAGAGTACAGCGTTGAGAAAAACGGCAAATGGGAACTTTTGAACAATACCAAAGGAGTTAAACAACCTGAAAACACTGAAGCAGAAGAACAAAAAACTTCGGGTGAACAACACAAAACTTCGGGAGATGGACTGAACCAGTCTCAGGCTCAGACTATCCATCCAGGAGATCTTATAAGAGTCGATATTTTTCTATCTCTTCCAACAGCACGTAATTTTCCGGTAATAAGCGACCCTGTGCCGGGCGGGCTTGAACCTGTAAACAGAGATCTTGCTACAGCATCGGTGATAGATGCACAGAAGGCTGATTCTTTGCCGCCTGAAGGTTCATGGCGGTTTAAGTTCAAAGATTGGCGTGAGTATAATGAATCAAGATGGAGTTTCTACCACAAGGAACTTGGTCATAGTGCGGTCAGGTATTACGCAGATTATCTTCCTGCTGGAAATTATCATCTCTCCTACACCGCCCAGGTGGTTGCAACAGGTAACTTCATGGCACTGCCGACCCATGTGGAGGAGATGTATAACGCTGATATATTTGGTAAAGGAATTTTTGAAAAAATAACCGTTTCAGAACTATCAAAGCCATAGTAATATTGCTAATGCTCTTTTTCAAGATACTGAAGTCATAACTGATTTACTGTGAGAATCTATTATGATTTTTATGATTCGGGGTGGTCAAGATCCGGCCATGTATGTTTGATGTCAAAAACTTAAACTCTTTTAAATGTTCAACAGAATCTGACAAATACCGATCCAATAACTCTCTTCTGAATTTAGACGCGAAAGGACTTAATCTCATGACCATAAAAAAAACAGCCATAATTGATACAAGCACCCTGGTTCACGATCCCTCTTGCATTGATCATCTGATTGACAACAAGATTCTTGCCTGCATCCCCTGGGTTGTACTTGAGGAGCTTGATGGCCTTAAACGAAGAACAGATGTTGGATTTGACGCAAGAGAGGCTATCCGCAATATTGAGACTCTGAGAAGAAACCGTTCTCCATACTTGAAAATTGTTAAAGAGATGAGCTGGACAGGAATTGAGTTTTTGGATCATGGCAATAATGATCATAAAATAATTGCGGCTGCCAATGCCGTGAAAAGCCAGTTTGAAAATGTGGAGCTGATATCCAAAGACTCCATGATGCGCATAAAGATCAGGGAACTTGGATTTAAGGCAGGAGATTACTACAAGGATCAGGCCAAAACTGATACAGACAAAGATCTTCCAAGGGTTGAAGTCAAAATATCCGAGATTGACAAAGATACCTTCACGTTTTCCTATAACTCCAGGAAGCACGGGGATATTGGTCTTAACCAGGGAGTTGTTTGCGTCAGTGACTGGAAAGGCGATTTCAAAAGACCTGAGGAGACATGCCGATGGAGTGAGCAGTTTGTTGCTGTAAGAATAGATGACCACTTCCGTATAGTGCCAAACAACATACAGGCGTTTGGAATTCGTCCATATGGAGGCCCTGATGATGATAATAAGAGCAGTAAATATGGCCGCAATCACAATTCAAGCCGTAACAGTGAACAAGGCCGTTTATATCAGCAGGAAAACACAAATCCATCAGACAGGTCACAGACATCTGATATTTCTCAACAGTCAGGCCGCACTCATGGGGCAACTCACTCCAATCAGCCACAGAACTGGCCTCAGACACTGGCTCTGTTCCAGTTAGGCCGCCAGGATCTGTCCCTTATTTTTCTTGAAGGGGGTGCAGGAACTGGCAAAACTCTTATTGCCCTTGCAGCAGCTTTGGAAAACAGACGAGATTACAGGCAGATACTTATCACCCGGCCCATGGTGCATCTTGAAGATACAGACAATATGGGTTTTCTGCCCGGTGATATAAGAGAAAAGATGGATCCCTGGCTTCGGCCAATATGGCAGAACCTTTCAGTACTCAAGGAGCTTAACAGCGAACATGTGCAGTTGATTGACAAGATGCTTCTTGATAAGAAAATTGATATTGAACCACTGGACTACATAAGAGGCACCACATTCTGGAAAAGTCTTCTGATAATTGATGAAGCTCAGAATTTGACCCCCCACCAGATGAAGACTATTATTACCCGTGCCGGCATGGGGACCAAGATCATATTTACAGGAGACCTTGATCAGATTGACCGTAAACGCCGTCTTGACAGGCTCTCCAGCGGCCTTGCCTATGCCATAAGCCGACTGTCCGGCCAGAAACTTGTAGCTTCAATAAAGTTCCAGACATCTGTAAGATCAGAGCTTGCCAAGTTAGGGGTTGAGATGCTTTAGATTCTTGTTATTTTACAGTGAAAACACATATTGATTTTCATAATTCGGTGTGGTCACAAAAAACGGCCATGCCATTTTAATCCACCAGCCGATAGTTTGGACTTTCAAAAACCTCTATGAGATTCTGCCCAAGAGACTGATGTCTTATGATGCGTGCTTTTTTTCTGGATATCTCAATGTTCTCTTTTGGAATTTTATTTTTTTTATACCAGTTGTCAGGGTTGGAAAGAAAACATATCAACTCTTTTACAGCTTCATCTGCATTGCGGCATGGCTTGATGAGACGGGGAATAAATGGTGGCCCATATTTTCTTTCCGCAATCTGGATGGACTGCTTTCTTGCATGATCCCATAAATTATCAGGATCAAGCAGAATAATCGGGGATAGCGGATTTTCATGCAGCTTCATGGAGGTGATTGATATGGCAAGCTCTTCTGAGCTGCCGTAGCCGCCTGTATTGATAATGGGCAAATTGCTCAGCTTCTGAAGGTGATCTTGTCTTGATAACCTGAGTCCTTCCTTATATTTGATAAGCCCGTCACAGGTAGTAAGAGACAACTGGCGTTCCCCCTCAAGATCAATTGCTATCCCAATGCTCATGATGTTATGCTTTCTGGCAAGATCATTTGACTCTTTCATAAGGCCTGGGCCTCCACCGTGGGCAATACCCATCTCATCGCCAAGTTTTGCGGCGAGCTGGTTGAGAAGATCAATTGTAAGGCTGTTATCTGCCTCTTTGGTGTGCGAGCCGTAAAAGGCAAACCAGTATCGCACTTTGTCAAACCGATCTTTGTCATCAGGTTCCATGAAACAGCCATGATAAAAGGTGTATAGTTTATCTGTTTTGGAATCATACCTTAGAAATTCGCAGGCAGAGTGCTCCATGTGGCTGAGTTTTATCATTTTTTTCACATAGTCATCCTCAAAAGATGGGGAGGACGAGTTGATTAGAAAAGTTCTGATACCGCTTCGGTTAAGGGCATTTATCACCTCGTGAGATGGAAAATTCTCTCCTATAAAGACCCTGCTGTTGATCCCTCCAAGCACAGATAGTTTTTGAAGTGTCTTTCTGAACTCCCCGTTTCCGGTAACAGGCAGCACAAGCTCTGGTTTTCGAGATGTACTTTGCACAACAGCGTTCTTGATAATCTCAAATTGAGCCTCTCCTTCAGGATTTCTTGCTCGTGGAATCTGGACAAAATTGCCCTTGTTCAAAATCATGCCAAGAGAATCCTGGTGAATTGAACCAAACAGGTTGTTGAGCTCGAAATTGGTCAAAAGATCATACAGCCTGTAACCGTCCTTGACTTTGCTCTTTTCCAATGGAACAGTAAGAGGGTTTTTTGCCCTGAAAAAACGGATTCTTATTTTGATCTGACTTATAGGCATTTCAGATGTGCCAAAATTGTAGAGTTCCACCTGCCTGTCACGAAAAGTTCTGAACGGGTCAAGCACTCGTGCCGGAAGATGTTCTATGCAACTTCCCTCTGGCTCCACAGCAGCATCTATGATGGCATACACATCTCCAAGTGAGATTTTGATATCTCCCACAAACAGCTCATTTGGCTTTAAAATAGCATCATTTAAATCAACAGGCACCCTTGAGCGAATCTTGCTTAAAGCACTTCTGCCCTCTTTTATGACAGCATTAATGCTGGATAGGTTAATAGCATAGGGTTCAAATATATACTGGAAAGGCTCCAGATCAATTGTGATATAGTCGCACAATTTGCCGGTCAGAGGATCGGTCTCCTGATGAATTTCAAATCCCTTATAATAACCTTTGGTGATCTCACGACCTACAAAAAGACGCTTGTGAAGATAATGGCGGACATCATGTATCCTCAATTCAGGATCCATTACCACAAGCCTGCCGATCTCATCACCTTTTTTGAACAGCTCAAGCACGCTGCCTGTCTGCAATGCTCTGTCAAGCAACGGATTTAAATTCTGAATCTGTCCGTCAAGGTAGATATCCCCATTATCAATAACAGGTAACTTTGTGTGCTCAATTAAACCTGATGAACCGTTTTCAGTTTTAGGTGGAGAACCCTTTTCAGCTTTAGGTACTGAGCCGTTCTCAGATTTGCGTGATGAGCCGTTCTCAAGTTTGAGTGATGAGCAGGATTTAATCTGATCTGTTTTTAACCCTATCTGTGCGTTTCCGCTTCTTCCAACAAAAAAATAGGGCTTGTTTTCCGCTATTGCCCCTCTTATGTAATCAGATACAGATGGAAAATAGAAACTGGCATTGATGCTCTGGTCAGTTTTTTGCCTCAAATTTTTGTTTAGAGTCTCTTGCATACCCTCTTTGATCGTTTCAGAAGCATCTCCTCTTACGGTGCCTGCTTCGTCATTTTTTTCCTGAATGGCATGTATATAACCGTCTGGACTTATAATCTGCGGTATTGTATTCATCTTGATTCCAATTTTCGTCAATTTGTGTCTGTCTGTTTGGAGCAGAGCATAGCAATCAATTAAATTTGTGTCATAATATCAAAATTTTATATCGCTATTTGCCCTGACTTGTTGAGAAGTTATCCTAATCTATTTTATCAGCATCTGGGCAATGGTCTGTCTGTTTCTTGTTATTGTGCCCACGCTCTTCTGATACTCTTTTTCGATTTCTGCCATCTCCATATAAAACGGGGTTCTGTTGAATGGTATGTATCCTGAACTGAAGAGTTCAGATCCTGCCTTGCACCCTGGGCTTGTTAAAGCTCCTGGTTTATAGCTAATTAATGGGTCTTTCATAGAGTTATTCTCAAATTTTGAAAGCTCATGGGGAATTCCGTGAAGTCTACAGATCATAGGCCGGAATCTGTAAATAATGCATTTTCCATCTTGGTTCAAAGGACACATAACTCTTATGTTTCCCCCTTTTTTTGTGGCAATATTTCTCTTAGTACATACCTTTTGTGCCCGTTTTTTTGCTGCAATAACAGCAGGAGGAGGCATCTGGCTCAAACCGTGCAACAAATAAGTTTTTTCGATTAAAGTATGATGGTAAAACTCTGTTTCACAGCAACTTTCGTCGCATCCGTTGCATTGAAATCCATAAAGCGATGCAGTTTTATCCCATGCTGTATCCATTTTTTGATAGAGACTTGCCAGCACCCAGCACTTCAAGCCAGCCGGTTCCTGAACAGACTCTGCACCCAGCACCTCTGCACATTACACAACGGATATCGACTTCGGCACTTGGTTCTGTAAACGGGAAAAAACTCGGTCTGAA
>JADGBC010000183.1 GCA_015231705.1 Desulfamplus sp.
AGTTCAAAATATTGAGCAGGGAGATAAGAGAACAGGGGGTAATGTTTATTGTAAATGACGATTTAAGACTTGCTCTGGAACTTGAGGCTGACGGAGTTCATTTTGGGCAAGAAGATATCAAAAATTTAGATATTTCACAGATACCGGATCATCTTCTGGTTGGAATTTCCACCCATAATCCTGATCAGGTGGCACAGGCAAAAGCTCTTGGGGCTGATTACATAGGTGTTGGGCCTATCTTTGAAACCAGGACAAAGAAAAACGTGGAAAAAAGCGATGGCCTTCAATTTTTAAAATGGGTAAGTAACAACGTGGAGATTCCCTATGTGGCAATCGGGGGGATAGAGCCTGTCAAGCTTGCTCAACTTCGGGAAAATGGCCTTAAAATTGCTGCCATGATCAGCAGTATCAGCAAGTCGGAAAGCGACAAAGAGTTAAGAGATTTAGTAGAGCAGTTTTGCAGAACAAGATGATTGAGCAGGAAAATGCCACGATGCATCTGGAAAAGAACATTATGAAACAAGACCATACCACTACAAGCAGGTAAAACAGCACAATGAGCCGACAATATACCACTACAAGCCGTGAAAACAGCACAATAAACCTAAAATATACCACTACAAATCAGGAAAACAGCACAATGAGCCGACAATATACAACTCAGATGGATGCCGCAAGAAAAGGGATTGTAACACCGCAGATGGCTGTTGTAGCAGAAAAAGAGCGGATGGAAACTGAAAAACTTTGCCATCTGATTGCAGCAGGAAAGGTTGTGATCCCTGCCAATATCAACCATAAATCTCTTGATCCGGAAGGCATCGGAGAGGGGCTTAGAACCAAAATAAATGTCAATCTTGGAGTTTCAAAGGATTGTCCATCTGTTGACGCTGAACTTGATAAGGTAAAATCCGCAATTGATCTAAAGGTTGAAGCAATTATGGATCTTAGTTCCTATGGAAAGACTCAGGATTTCAGGACAAAATTAATAGAGATATCTCCTTCAATGATAGGTACCGTACCTGTTTATGATGCCATTGGTTATTTTGACAAGGATTTGAAGGAGATCACCCCTGAAGAGTTTTTGGAGGTGGTAAAAGTTCATGGAGAAGATGGTGTTGATTTTATTACTATCCACGCCGGATTGAACAAAGAGACTGTACAGGTCTTCAAGCGTAATCCACGCACCACAAATATTGTCTCCCGAGGGGGGGCTCTGACCTATCTCTGGATGGAGCTAAATAACAAGGAAAATCCTTTTTTTGAGTTTTATGATGATCTTTTAACTATTTGCGAGAAATATGATATTACTCTGAGCCTTGGCGATGCCTGTCGTCCGGGCTCTATTGCAGATGCAACAGATGCTTCACAGGTAAAGGAGCTGATGGTGCTTGGAGAACTTACAAAGCGTGCCTGGCAGAGAAATGTTCAGGTTATGATTGAGGGGCCGGGCCATATGGCAATAAATGAGATTCAAGCCAACATGCTTCTTGAAAAAAAATTGTGTCATGGGGCACCCTTTTACGTTCTGGGCCCTATTGTAACTGATGTGGCTCCTGGTTATGACCATATCACAAGTGCCATCGGCGGAGCCATAGCCGCTGCAAACGGAGCGGATTTCCTATGTTACGTAACTCCTGCCGAACATTTGAGGCTGCCCACAGAAGAGGATATGAGAGAGGGGATAATGGCTTCCAAAATAGCTGCACATGCTGCAGATATTGCCAAGGGGGTTCCAGGAGCTTTAGAGTGGGATCTGAAAATGAGCCGTGCCAGACAGAGCCTTGATTGGGAGAGCATGTTCAATCTTGCAATTGATGAGAAAAAAGCAAGAAAATATAGATCTGACTCAAAGCCGGAGCATGAGGATAGCTGCACAATGTGCGGAAAAATGTGCTCTATGAGAAACATGAATCGCATTATGAACGGCGAAGATGTCTCTCTTCTTGACTCCTGCGGTAAGCAATAAACTCTGTTCCAGTAAATAAGGAAGTTCTGGGCTACTGAAGAAACCAGAGAAAATTCCTAATCCGTGGTAAAGAGGAAAAATCTTGCAATGTTGATTGCAATTATTCAAAACAGTGAAATTACAATATATGAAAATATGGAGTCGGTCAAAATTGCTTTGGCAAAAGGGGCTGACATCATTATTTTAAGAGGATTTGAAGGAAGGTATAATGAGATTGGGGAACTATTTGGCAAGATTCACAGTTACACCGAGTCTTTAAAAAAGAGAGACTCACGAGGCCTGGTAAAAGACTCACGAGGCCTGGTAAAAGACTCACAAGGCCTGGTAAATATCTCTCCTGCCTTTGCCCTGGAGAATATATATTCCACAAATGCAAATACAAAACTGATTATCAACGCTTTGCCTGATGAAAGATGGTTGAAATTTAAACCAGATGGTTTTCATCTCAACCGGCATAATGTTAAAATTGTGCTCGAAAAACCTGAACTGATAGATATGCTCAGAAACAGGGTAGAGCTTTTGGGTACTTCTGTTCACAATAAAGAAGAGATGATGCGGATACTGCTGCTTAATGAAAAGATCTCTGTTGACTACCTTCTTATTTCACCTATATTTAAACCCTCTTATGATCAGAAGGGAGAGACACTCGGAATAGATGGTTTTAGGGTTCTTTATGAAAATTTGATAGAAGCGTGCAATAAGGCCAATATCTCCAGACCCAGAGCAATATCACTTGGAGGCATTAACAAAGAGAGCGTAAGGGAATTAATGAGATATAACTTTATTGAAGGGGTTGCCGTCATGTCCGCAATAGGAGATTTGCCGGATGAGGTGCTTGAAAGATGGAGAGAGCCAATGTATCCTTGGAGTAATCTATGAACAAAAAATGTATTGGACTGCTTGTAAAAAAAGATGATCAGGCAAAGGAAAAGGCAATTGAACTGCAGAGTTGGCTTCTAAAGCGGGATGTCGATGTCATCTATGCCGACGGCTTTGCCAGAATCCTTCCACGCGAAGATATTTTTTGCATGGTCGTACTTGGGGGAGATGGCACCTTTTTAAGTGCCGCCCGATTGATCGGCAATAGAGATATTCCACTTATGGGCGTTAAATTCGGAGAGGTTGGATTCCTGGCTGAAACACTTGAAGGCAAACTTTATGAAACCATGCACGCCCTTCTTGAGGGTCGATTCTATATTGAAGAGAGAATGCGGCTTGAGGTATCTGTAGTCAGGGAGGATGGTCAGAGATCCAGAGCAAGTGTGCTCAATGATCTGGTACTCAACAGGGGGGCTCTGTCAAGACTTGCTTACAGTGCGGTCTATCTAAATGGCTCCTATCTTACTACCTTTAAGGCAGATGGTCTTATTGTTGCAACTCCGACCGGATCGACAGCCTATTCTCTTGCTGCGGGCGGTCCTGTTATTCATCCGGCAGTGCCTGGTATTATTTTAACCCCGATATGCCCATTTACTCTTACAAACCGACCTTTAATTATTCCAGACGAGACAGAGATCGAGATTCAGCTTGAAGGAGATGCCACAGATATCTTTCTAACTTTTGACGGCCAGGAGGGGATGCCCATAGGCTCAAAGGACAGAATCGTTGTCACCAAGGGAAAATGCCCTGTAAAAATGATCTCCTTTTCAAAGGATAACTACTACGATGTTCTTAAAGCAAGGCTGTTATGGAGCGGTGGCAGAGGATAGATCGGACAGATAAAACAGCACCCTCTATGAAAGTACTTGCCCCAAAGTACTCTTCAAATCAGCCATTGAGTATGGTTTGTGCAAAAAAGCCTGTGGTTTCTCGAAAGTATCATTTGACATGGCAAAGGCTTCATCATATCCACTTGCTAAAATAGCTGGAAGATGGGGATTAATCTTTCTGATTTCTGATAAGGTTCCCCAACCATCAAGTTCCGGCATTGAAAGGTCAGTAATCAGACAACCGATAGACTCCTTATGTTGTCTGAACTTTTCTACAGCTTCAACTCCGTTTGTAGCCGATATAACTTGAAAACCCATCTTTTTGAGCATGATTGTTGTCATCTTAAGCACTGCTGGATGGTCGTCCACCAGCAATACAGTGGAAAATGGTTTAATCTGTGGATTTTGAGCTGACTTTTTCGCTTGTTGAATTGACGTATCCACAGAGAAAGGAAGAAGAACCATAAAAGTGCTTCCGTGACCGATTTCACTGCTCACACCAATCATGCCACCCCATGATTTGGCTATTCCCAATACAATTGGAAGCCCCAATCCTCGTCCTGTAAACTTGGTCGTAAAAAAAGGGTCAAATATTTTGTCAATATCCTCTTCGGGAATTCCACAACCTGTGTCAGTGACTTCAATATATGCGTATATATCTGAAGATGGTTTGCAGCCAGTAGGAAAAATATGCAATTTTGAAATGTCAGATGCTGTTATGGTTCTTGTAGTCAGACTGAGACTGATTCTGCCTTTATTCTCACCGATGCTCTCAATGGCGTTGGTAATCAGATGGTTAAGAACCTGCTGCATCTGATTTGCATTGGCACGGACAATCAGTTCAGTATCAATCAGATCTGCCTCTATAGTGATGCCACCATGTAATGATGATTGAAGTTCAGGCAGATTCTTCCGACAAGATTCGCCAATATCAATGAGTTCAGGTTTAACAAAACTCTGTCCAAGATATGTGAGCATTGAACCGCTTACATCAGAACATCGATGAGCTGCCTTCATTGCTTCTTTCAGATTGTCACATATCAACGAGTCATCAGGTAACTCTTCAAGAGCCAGTTCTAAATTACCGCTTACAGCATAAAGATAGTTATTAAACAGATGTGCAATTCCCCCTGCCATCTGACCAAGACTTTCAGCTTTCTGAAGTTGCAGGTTTTTTATTTCAAGTTTCTTACGTTCTATAATTTCATTTTCAAGTTGAGCGTTTTTAGCTTCAAGTTGTTTGCGAAGAGCACGGAGTTCTAAATGCCGGTTGATGCGGGCAAGAACCTCCTGGGGATGAAACGGCTTGGTAATGTAATCAACAGCACCCATTTCAAACCCTCTTACTTTATCTGTGTCATCAATATTTGCCGTCAGAAAAATTACCGGAATTTCAGCAGTGACAGGATTGCTTTTCAATTGCCGGCACACCTCAAAACCATCCATGACCGGCATAAACACATCAAGCAGGATGAGGTCAGGGTCTCCTCCTTTGCCTGCCTTGCGGAGTCCGCTTTCACCGTTATCTGCAACCATGAAATCAAAACCCCATAATTTCAGATACTCGCCAAGCAAAACCAGATTGGCATAATTATCGTCTATTATCAAAATGGTCTGGTTGTTTTTCATCAATTTTACCCTTCTGTTATTGTTCCCAATCATAAGCTAATATGTTTATCATCAACTATTGGCATTCCTCATATCACCTCAAAAGTAGTTTACACTTTTTTTGAGAAAATCTCCCTAAAAACGAGAATCAGGTTAAAGAAAGTGTAACTCGGCAAATGAAGCATCCCCAACTATTTCTTATTCATATCTGAATGTGACTGTATCAACCTTACAATCTCATCATCTTTAAAAGATGCTGCCATGCTGCTGACCTTGTCTGCAAAGGCAGAGTAACGTGCATCCATAGCCTTTAACTGTGTTGTAAATTTTTCTATTTGTAATACCCTGCCAAACGTAGCCAGTTCATACAAGGTTTTCAATTCTGCATCGGGTGGAAAAATCATTTCAGGAGCAGGTAATTCGCCGGACAATATTTCCGGTTCATCTGTTGTCTTGAAAATATCAGGGAACATCTCTGACAGAACCGACTTTAATTCCATCGCTTCCTGCTCCATTTTGTCTATCAAGGAAGCGGCAGTATCAATCAATCCCTCTTTTTCAGATTCCTCAATACGGAATGCAATATCACTGAGTCTTTCCGCTGAAAAATTGGCACACGTTCCCTTGATTGTATGGGCGTGCAACCTTATATCTCCAGCATCTTTTCTGTCTGAAGCACTCTTTAATTTTGATATTTCTTCAAAGAGAATATCAGGGAAAGTTGGGATGAATTTTTTCAGGAGTGCTTCATTCCCGCCTATCCGGTTCAGAAAATCCTCACGATCAAAGACTTTTTTTATCACGTCTGACGCTTCATCTTTCACCTTTGATATAATTTTTTCAATGACCTCAGGAATACTGACATCAACCTGTCTTCTTATTGCGACAACAAGCTGGTCAGGCTCAACAGGCTTTGAGATAAAATCATTCATTCCGGCATCAAGGCACTTCTGATGGTCTTCTTTTGTGGTGTTGGCTGTCATTGCAATAATCGGAATCTGTGGATTAAGAAGACCTGAATCAGGATTACGGATAATTTGTGTGGCTTCGATTCCATCCATCTCCGGCATCTGCATATCCATAAGCACAAGATGATAATCCTTTGTGCAGAGAGCGTCCACT
>JADGBC010000184.1 GCA_015231705.1 Desulfamplus sp.
CAGAAGGGTGTTTGATACGTTTTGTCCACGATATATCAGAAATGTGAACCAGACCATCAATATCATCATCAATTCCAATGAAAAGACCAAAATCAGTTATGTTTTTGATTTTACCCTCAATTACCGTCATACTGAGCATCCTGTCCGTAAAATGGCTGCCCCTGCTTCGGGCAGGGAATTTCACGGGAATTGTCGTAGCATTTGGTTATGCCGGTATCCGGCACTCTGTACTCTTTGGCCGTAGCCTGTGCCATGGATAATAAGGTGAGCAACATGGCGGTAATCAAGATTATGATTCTCTTTTTCATGGTTTAGCATTCTCCTTAGTGTATAGTTTTTATTGTGTCTGAATCAGGATGCCCGAGATGAAAGGATGGAGAGGATGAGCCAAATCCTGCTTTATCCTTTTTATCCTGATTCAGACAATTTTCACAAGACTCTTGACTGATAGGTGTCGACTTTCAATATGTAAATTGGCAATTGACTCTGCCATTATTGCATAAAAGTATCAATAAAAATTTGAAACAATCTGATATTTTTAATTACTGCTTGATTTTGTCTATAGTCTCTCTTAAATTTGAGTGAAGAAGAATGAAAAAGCCGTAAGCAGACATGCGAATGAAAGAGGAGCCTCACTTCATGGAAATAAGAATCAACCCGCTTGTGGACTGCGTATTCAAATCGCTTTTAGGATCGGACAAAAACCGGAATCTTCTGGTGCACTTTCTCAACGCTGTTACAGGATTGGAGGGAGATGATACCATTACTGACGTGACCATAATGAATCCTTACAATGAGGAGAAGTTTCTTGGATCAAAGCTCACCATAGTGGATATTAAAGCAATGTGCCAGAATGAGTTCAGATATCAGATCGAGATTCAACTGGCACTTCACAGGGCTTTGGAAAACAGGATTCTCTACAACTGGAGTGCTATTTACCATTCGGCTCTCAAAAAAGGTGAGCATTACAAAAAGCTGAAGCCTGTTTTTTCCATCTGGATTCTGGATACCCCCCTTTTTCCGGATATAGAGGCGTATCACCTGATATTCCGCCCATATGATGTGACAAACAAGATAGAACTGACAAACCACATGACCATACATCTGCTTCAACTGGCGATGTTTAATGAGAATGATAAAATAACCAATGAGAAAGAGCGATGGCTTTACTTTTTTAAACAGGCACAAAACCAGAATATTGACCATCTACCCGAACCAATGAAGACAAAGGAGATGATACAGGCTATGGAAACTTTAAAAGATTTCTCAGAAGATGAAAAACGTTTTTTGCTCTACCAAAGCAGATTAGATGAAGAGTTTACGCTCAACACATGGAAATTGATGTTAAAAGAGACAAAAAAGGAGTTGAAGCAGGCTCAAAAAGAGAAAGAGAAAGCTCAGAGAGAGAAGGAAAAAGCTCAGAAAGAGAAGGAAAAAGAACGGAATGATAAGGAAAAAGAGAAGAAAGAAAAGGAAAAAGCTCAGAAAGAGAATGCAGAAGCTCAGAAAGAAAAAGAAAAGGCATTACAGGAAAAAGAGAAATATCTCAAAATACTGAAAGAAAAAGGGATTGATATTGATTCGATCTGAACCCGCCGTAAACATAATCAATAAGGCATCCATTGGCCTGATAGGTCAGAGTGCGTAGCGGTCTGACCTACCAACAACATATCTGGAAAAAATGGCTGCCCTAAAAACAAGAGAGAAATCAACAACTAATGGAGACTCAAATGTGATACCTCAAAATGCTCACAGCCCTGATTCTGATACTCCGGCCGGATTGAATACCTTCAAAGTTTTTCTGCCGTTTGCTTGCGGCTATTTCCTCTCTTATTTGTATAGAGTGGTTAATGCTGTTATTGCTCCTGATATTGTCGCGGATCTCAATTTGAATCCATCACAGCTTGGACTTTTGACATCCACATATTTTATCTCGTTTGCATCGTCACAACTTGTTCTGGGGATACTTTTAGATCGTTATGGCCCAAGAATCATAAATTCACTGCTGATTCTTTTTGCAACTGCCGGAGCAGTGGTGTTTGCCACATCAGACACAATAGCAGGAGTCATTTTGGGGCGAACCTTGATTGGATTCGGGGTCTCTGCATGTCTTATGGCTGCATTCAAAGCCTATGTTCTGTGGTTTGAGGAAAAAATGTGGCCCAGGGTAAATGGATTGCAGATGGCGGCAGGCGGGTTAGGTGCACTGACAGCCACCACTCCTGTAGAGTGGGCTCTTAATATGACAGACTGGAGAGGTCTTTTCATGCTGCTTGCCCTGTTGAGCCTGTTTGTCTCGTTGATGATCTTTTTTATGGTCCCAGAAAAAAGCTCTGAAAAGGTTCCTGAATCTCTTCAGAGTCAGTTTGTTGGTGTAAAACAGGTCTTTTCAAGTCCTAAGTTCTGGCAGGCTGCTCCTGTTACGACAATGTCCCAAGCGACCTTTCTTTCAATACAGGGGCTTTGGGCAGGGCCATGGCTCAGGGATGTTGCAGGCATGCAAAGAGCTCAGATCGCTGCTACTCTTTCATGGATTGCCATTGCAATGATTGCAGGATTTATAGGTTTAGGTTTTATAGCAGAGAAGCTAAACCGAAAAGGTGTAAATCTGCTTCTTATATCTGTTATCGGGATGGCTATTTTTATGGTTATTCAGGGGATGATTATTCTGGAAACAGTTCAAAAAACCTCTCTGATGTGGATTTTATTCGGCTTTTTTGGGACATCAGGAATCATAGCCTATGCGGGATTATCCCAGCAGTTCCCTGGCAATTTGTCGGGCAGGGTGACCACAGGAATTAATCTGCTGGTTTTTGTTGCAGCTTTTGCGGGTCAATGGCTTATAGGTGCAATTATTCAATTATATGAGGGTGGCGATGTTCTCTCTTCCACACAGATCGATCACTATTCTATTTTTGGATATCGTGCCGGATTTGGTGCAATGCTTGCGTTACAGCTTATTGGACTTTTCTGGTTTATCATTGCCGGATTTAAAAAGCATATCCATCCTGATACTTGACATTATCTTTTTACTGATAATCTTTGAAAGATAAATCTGCTCAACTATAAATAAGGGTAACTCGGTTGGATTGGATTTTTGTGAAAGCAGATCATGTTTTTTTAAAATTGAACATAAGCAATCAATTGTCGCTGGATTGAAATTCCTTTAACAACACATAGAATAAGGAGATCAGTTATGGACTTTAAAA
Source organism: Desulfamplus sp. (assembly GCA_015231705.1). Classification (GTDB taxonomy): domain Bacteria; phylum Desulfobacterota; class Desulfobacteria; order Desulfobacterales; family Desulfobacteraceae; genus Desulfamplus. The sequence continues at coordinate 3,210 of JADGBC010000184.1, forward strand.
CAGTTGCTGCAAAAAGACGTGCCGTAAATTTTTTTGATGAACAAAAAGAAGTGTCAGATACTCTTTTGAGAGAGATGGTGGAAATTGCCGCTAAAACTCCCTCCAGCTTTAACCTGCAACCCTGGAATCTTATGGTACTAAAGGATGCAGATGCAAAGGGACGGCTTAGAAAACTTGCCTGGGACCAACCAAAGGTGACTGAAGCACCAGTGGTGCTTATTGTACTTGCAGATAAAAGTGGCTGGAAAGAGGGACACGCTACAGTCGAGAAAAACTGGAAGGAGATGATCGCAGCCGGTAGTATGACTGCAGAGCAGCGAGAGTGGTTTCTTAATGCTGCCAAATCGCTTTACGGCTGGAGTGATGATGCAAGCCTTGCCTTTGCCGCAAAAAATACCGGATTTTTTGCCATGTCACTGATGTATGCCGCCACAAGCCTTGGGCTTTCAACTCACCCCATGGATGGGTTTGACCATGAAGGTGTTCGCAAAGAGTTCAATATTCCGGATAACTATTGGGTTCCTCTTCTGCTTGCCGTAGGATATTTGAAACCTGGTGTCGAGGTTAATCCTCCAAAATGGCGTAAAAGCTATGATGAACTTGTGGTATCATTTTAATATTTTTTAGATTTGTATCTCTGATTTCAACTTTTCGGGTTGGGCAATATCTTGCCAGCCTTTAATGCGATTTACCCTTTGAACCATATTGTATCCGCGGTTCCATGGACGATCTATAAGTGCCACATCGGTGTTCATTCTTGTGGATATAAAGCATGCCATCTCCCATGAGTCCTCTACGGCAAACGCGTAATGTTTCCGAGAGAGTGTATCAAGGGAGATGGCTTTTTTTGAATTTATCTTTTCCCGATTGTATTTATCCACCATTGTCAACGCCTGAAATGGAACACAATATCTTTTGAGCCAATCTATTGATGTATCCTTAGTTGAAGATGGGCGGCCGGTTACAACTTCAATATTATATCCTCTGCTGCTCCAATTTTTAAGTGTAGTGATTGCATTCTCAACAGGCTTAAAACTCATCAGAACTTCCGGTCTGTGGATTATTGAGAAAAAATGGTCATACTCACTGTCTGTAAGTTGAAATGATTGCTGAAGATTAAAAGAGGTAATCGCTTCATATGGCACAGCTTTCCCAAATTCCTGTTGAGCAATCCAAGTATAATTTTCAGTGGTGGCACATATGACATCATCCATATCCACATAAATCTGTTGTTTGTTCATTTTTATTGACCCTGGTGCCAGGTAGATCAGTGAAAAACATCACGACCATATTGTCTGTTCAAAAAGTCTCGGAATTGCCTTATTTGTTTTCTCTTTTAAGCTGCTTTCCGGCATTCCAGCAATTTCCAACCGGCATCCCTAATGACCAGTATTTCTTGCTTGCCATGTCAAAAAGCAAGGGCCGTAGTTTGCTGATATCAACGGTGCCGTTGCTAATAAAATTTTCATCCACATGTGTATCCACAAGTTGGCCTATAAATATTTCGTGTTCTCCATATTCAAGGATATCCTTGAGCTTAAGCTCCATATTTACAGGGCATTCTTTGATCATGGGTGCATATTGGGTCTTGCCGTAAAATATATCAAACAGGGCAGCTTTATCAGTTTTTTTGCCGGTCATGATACCGCAATAATCAGTTTTAACCATAAGATCCTCTGAGGGCAGACAGATCGAGAAAGCTGTGCTTTCCCTGATACCTGCATTTGAGTAGTGGCTTTTGTGAAGACCGATAGATAGATACTGAGGCGTTCCGTGGTTAAGAATACCTACATGTGCAATTGTGATAAAATTTGGTTTGCCATTTACTGTTGTTCCAACAAGAGTTGTTGGCATTGGATAGAGTGCATTGACAGGGCCGAGGGATTTCATTTTTAATCTCCTTTTTGTTACCATGAAAATGGATTCTGGTTATTAATAATTCAAGGTTGTCATGTGACTCAAGGTTGTCATGTGACTTCCATTAACACTTGGTTATAAAAATCTATGCCTCATAAGTTAATATCAAATATTGATTCATAATCGATATTTTAACAAGCTCTTATCTTATTTTTTGTGTGAAAGTCTCTTGAATTGGCCGTAGTTATATGACTTTCATTTTTCGTTGTGCCCATCAGGGCATGGCCGTTATTTATTGGTGTATGTCTTTGTGGTAGATATCTAAGATCCTGCTTACCATCGAGTCAATGGTGTATTTGTCTTGTACCATCTGAAATGCAGAAATCACTCTTTTTTTTGTGGCATCTTTGTCATTAATTATATTTAGAATATACTGTGCTAACTCTTCGCTTTGATCAGGTCTGAATAGAAGACCAGTTTCATCGTGTCTTATAATATCAGATGTCCCGCCGACCTTCGAGCCAGCCACAGGGCATTTTGCATACATGGCTTCAAGAAGGGACTGAGATACTCCTTCCACCTCCTTGCTGGCAAGTATGTTGCAATCAAAAGCTCTGTAGTATGGCCATGTGTTCTCTTTAAAACCTGTAAAGTGGATAAAATTTTTATATCTGCTTTGATTGATCATGGTTTTAAGTTGATCAGTGAATGTTATCCCTTTTGGGGACGATGTGTCCAATTTTCCGACAATAACCAGATGATAGCCCGGAATTTTATCTGCAATCAGCAAAAAAGCCTCTATTATGCAGCCTACACCCTTATCTTCAGATACTCTTCCCACAAATCCAATAAAACGGGATTCGGGTGTAACAGGTAGGAGTTTAGAACTGGGAATATGGAGTTCAGATTCGATAAAAAGGGGCTCGGATTCGATAGAACTGCTGTTTGGACTGTTACTCAGTTTGACTGGCTGTAAGTTGTCTGTGCCATCTGAATTGCTGTCTGATAACGCTCAGATCCCATCGGGTGGGTTGCAAAAAGCATCTCGGCAGAGGCATTGTGCCCATTGATCATGCTGTTTAGAAGTT
>JADGBC010000185.1:0-621 GCA_015231705.1 Desulfamplus sp.
TCTTCTCCTCAAAAAGAGAGCTGTCCTCAAAAATGCTGGGCCTGTCTCCCAGAAGCGTAGATCCCTGACCAATGCTCTTTATAGGGTGCCCTCCCAAAGATGTCTGGGAGGCTGCAGATTTATTGAGGGATATCTTCTGTTCAGAAGTTTGCTTGCTATTCTCCTCTGCTTTCTTACCTGTTACCTGGTCAGATATATCAACGCCAAACAGATTTTCATCTTTCTCCAGCTCTTCATCCGTATCAAAATCAAAATCCATTGGTGAAATACTTTCTGTATTTCGCATTGTTTCTGTTTTGTTGTTTGTATCGGTTGGTACCTGATCATTTTCTGAAGAAAAATCGAAATCAAATTCAGATTCATCCTCTACTTCAAGCTCCAACCCCTGATCAGAATCTTTTGAGAAATCCATATCCAGCTCAAGACCACTTTCCGTATCAACTAATTTAGTGGCTGATTTTGATGGAGCAGAAAAAGCCATGTCATCTTCCAGGGAAAAGTCCAGATCAAGCTCAAGTCCGTTGTCTATTTCAAGCGTGCTCTCTTTTTGTAATGATGGGCTTGAAGACGGCTTTTGACCAGATGGCATCGGCGGCGGGGAGAGTTCCAGATCATCGTCAA
>JADGBC010000185.1:804-6151 GCA_015231705.1 Desulfamplus sp.
GGAGAAAGTTCCAGATCATCGTCAAGGGAAAAGTCCAGATCAAGTTCAAGACCACTTTCCGTATCAACTGGTTTAGTGGCTGATTTTGATGGAGCAGAAAGAGCCATGTCATCGTCCAGGGAAAAGTCCAGATCAAGTTGAATGTCGTTGTCTATTTCAGGTGTGCTCTCTTTTTGTAGTGACGGGCTGGAAGATTTTTCAGTGGATGGCATTGACGGCACATAAAGATCCACGTCGTCATCCAAGGCAACATTCTCATTATCAACTATTTGGGTATCGTCAGTTTCTAAATTATTATCCTCTTTCCTGAGGTCTTTAGGAAAATCTTTTTTTGTATCTTTAAGATGAGAGCGGTCAACATGCTGAGGATATTCTGTAAATATATGTTTACACATGCTACATCGGACTTTAGAACCCTCTTTTTTCAAAATTGATTCATCAAGGTTGAATTTCGTCAAACATTTTTTACAGGTGATTATCATAAGTTTCCCCTCATCATGTCATGTTCTGCCAGAAATCAATTTCCCTATTTAAAAGCTTCTTCATTCTAAAAAATTATTTAACACTTCAGATCAAAAATTGCCGGAAGGTTTCTGTATTTTTCATTATAATCAAGACCATATCCCACAATAAAGCCTTTTTCAATATCAAAACACGAGTATTCAATCTCAATATCCAATGCACGTCGTTCATCTTTATTAATCAATGTACATATTTTAACTGATGAAGGTTTCAATGTTTTAAAATAGTTAATCATGACGCTCAAGGTTCTTCCAGTATCAACAATATCCTCAACAACAAGTATATCTTTGTCCCTCAGTTGCAAATCAGGCATTTTTGTAAACTGGATAATCCCTGTAGTTTCTGTACCGCTGTAACTTGATGCACCCACAAAATCAATTTCATGTTCAATGGAAATCTGCCTTGTTAGATCAGCAAGGAACACAAAGGAACCTTTTAAAACGCCAACAAGAACAAGTTTTTTACCGTTGTAGTCACTTGAAATAAGAGCAGCAATCTCTTTAATTTTTTTTTGTATCTCTTCTTCAGAGATTTTGGGAATCAGATTTGTCATAATTTGTTTATAATCCTGTTTCTGCAAGTTTTTCAACAAGTTTTTTTTGTTTTTTGTCAAGTTCTTTTGGAACAATAACATGAAGAACAACAAATAAATCACCATACTCATCTGTGTTCATTTGAGGAATACCCTGTTGAGCAAGTCTTAGCTTGGCTTTATGTTTTGTTCCTGGTGGAATATTTATGGTAATTTCCTTACCAGAAGGTGTTGAAATATCTACTTTAGTTCCAAGCAGAGCCTCTGTCAGCTTTATCTCTCTGGAGGTAGAAACATCGTTGCCCTCTATTTCAAAAAAGGGATGTGGTAAAGGTTTTGATTTGATAAAAAGATTACCCCTCGGACCACCATAAGGGCTGGACTCCCCTTTGCCTTGAACTCTGATTTTCTTGCCAGCGGTCATACCTCTAGGAATTTTGACCGTAAGAGTATCAATGTTTCCAGCATGGTTGATAGTAATGGTTTTCTGACATCCGTTGATGATCTCATCAAGAGTCAAGGCTATTTCATATTCAATGTCATTACCTTTGCTCTGGTGGACTCTATGGCCGCTCTGCCCTCCACCCATTGCATGGCCAAATGGATTTCTCCCCATATTGCCTGAAAAACCAGCTCCATTTGCAAAGCCACCATCACCTGTGAATGTTCTACCAAAGCTTCTGCCTCCAAAATTTTGTCCAAAACCAAATTCCCGTAAAATATCACTAATGTCAAAATCTCTAAAGATATCCTCTTTGGAAAATCGCTGTTGGAAACCGGCCGAACCATAAGTATCATACTGTTGCCGTTTTTCCTTATCACTTAATACAGCATAGGCTTCACTGATCTCTTTAAACTTGGCTTCAGCATTTTTATCATCTTTATTTTTGTCGGGATGGTATTTTAGAGCAAGCTTATGGTAAGCTTTTTTGATATCCTGACCACTCGCTGTTTTAGCAACTCCCAAAATTTTATAATAGTCTGTTTCAGCCATTTTTCATATTCCTCTTCTCTCATGTGAATATTGTGGTAAAAATATTGTAACCATTTAGTATAATTAATCATATTGCCTTTCACAAAACCAAGATAGCTCGAATTGACCCATTGTCAAGAGCCCATTATTTTTCTTTATCTATGTTGTGTGACAGTGCACTATTTTTTTTGAAAGCTGTAATGCCAATCATTATGACAGATAAAGCAGCAGGAGTCATACCATCAATCCTTGACGCCTGCCCCAGTGATTCCGGCATGATTTTAAGAAGTTTTTCCCTGATTTCGTTGGATAGGCCATGCATTAAACTGTAGTCAATCTTTTCAGGTATCCTTATTTTCTCCATATCTTTAAACTTTACTATTTCACTTTGCTGTCTGGAGATATAACCTTCATATTTTATTTCAATCTCAACCTGGGTTTTGACTCTTGGTTTAAGAGGTTCTGATGAGGGACTAAAATGGTCAACAGTTGAATAATTAAGCTGTGCTCTTTTTAATAATTGATCTAATTTTACTCCGGTTGTAATGGGAGGGGTTCCTGCAGATTCTAGCCATGCATTCACATCTTCAGAAGGTTTTATTACAGAGGCCTTGATGCGACTGATCTCTCTTTGAGTAAACTTTTCAATCTCTTTTGTTTTCTCAAGTGTAAAGTTATCAACAAGGCCCAGGGAGTGAGCCTTTTCCACAAGCCTCAGATCGGCATTATCTTCTCTTAGTATCAGCCGATATTCTGCCCGCGATGTAAACATTCTGTAGGGCTCCTTAGTTCCTTTTGTCACCAAATCATCGATCATCACTCCCATATATGCCTCAGATCTGTCTAGAATAAATGGTGGCCTTTTTTGGACTATGCAAGCTGCATTTATACCAGCCCAGATTCCCTGAGCTGCCGCCTCTTCATATCCTGATGTTCCATTTATCTGTCCCGCAAGAAAGAGCCCTTTAACCAATTTTGTTTCAAGAGTAGGGTGAAGTTGTTGAGGGTTTAAATAATCATATTCAATAGCATAGGCGGGACGAATAATTTCAGCACTCTCAAGACCTTTGACCATACGGACCAATTCAACTTGAATTTCCCAGGGAAGGCTGTTGCCAAGACCGCTTGCATATAGCTCAAGTGTGGCCAGCCCCTCATGCTCAAGTATTATCTGATGACTCTCCCGTTCAGGAAATTTGACGATTTTATCTTCAAATGATGGGCAGTACCTTGCAGATCGACCGTGAATATGGCCGCCATAAAGTGCAGAATAGTGCAAATTTTTTCTGACGAACTGGTGAAGCTCTGGATTTGTGTGGCCAATGTAGCTTGGAACCATCCTGCTAGAAATAGTTTCAGTAGAAAAAGAGAAGGGTGTCGGAAAGGGATCTGACTCCTGGGGGGTAAAATGTGAAAAATCAATTGAGTCTCTGTGAATTCTAGGTGGAGTTCCTGTTTTCATTCTGCCAATAGCAAAACCGTTTTTTTCAAGAGATCTGGCAAGAGCAATGGATGCAAATTCACCAGCCCGTCCTGCATCAAAAGATCTATCACCAATATGTACAACTCCTTTTAGAAATGTACCGGTTGCAAGGATGACCGAGTCTGCCTCAAAAGACATACCGGTTTTTTCAACCATTCCCCTTACCTTGCCATTTTCCACAACAATATCTTCGACCATTGACTGTTTGATATCAAGGTTTCTGGTATTTTCCAGAATACCTTTCATCACCTGATGGTATTTCTGCTTATCGTTCTGGGTCCTTGTAGCCTGTACTGCAGGACCTTTTCTGGTGTTGAGCGTGTGGTACTGTATGGCAGATGCGTCAGATACCTTAGCCATATACCCACCAAGGGCATCAATCTCTTTTACAAGCTGTCCCTTAGCAGTACCGCCAATTGAGGGGCTGCATGGCATAGTGGCAATTTTGTCAAGGTCGATGGTCATAAGAAGAACAGAACAATCCATTCTTGCTGCTGCAAGGGCAGCCTCACATCCTGCATGACCTGCTCCGATAACAATGACATCATATTTTTTTTTATAGAATTTCATGGGGGTTTAATATATATCTGCTTGACATTCCGGTCAAGCAGAGGTTTGGCCAAACATGATTATTAATGTAATTATTCATATTATTGCTTATGACAAACAAGAGAAGATATTTAGATTACAACTCATATTTAAAAAAACTCTATGGAGAGCGGGTTCAAAAAATAGTTCTTGATTCAGGCCTTGACTGCCCCAACCGAGATGGTTCTATATCAAAGGGGGGATGCATTTACTGTAATAGCAAAGGCTCTGGTTCTGGGTTGTGGGATAAAGGACTATCCATCACTCAACAGATAGAGATTGGCCGTAATGCCATGACAAGGCGTTATAAGGCAAAGAAGTTTATGGTCTACTTTCAGTCCTACACAAATACATATACCACCTGTTCCAATATGAAAAAAATGTATGACGAAGCCCTTGGAGCAGATGGAATAGTTGGTATGTCGATTGGCACCAGGCCAGACTGTATATCTGCGGAAAAAATTGATCTTATTGCCACATATAGCAAGAATTATCTTGTGTGGTTAGAGTATGGTCTCCAGTCTATACATGACAGGACACTTGAGCTTATCAATCGCGGTCATGACTTTGAATGTTTTGTAAAAGCTGTCGAGATGGCACAAAATACTTCAATTAATATATGTGCCCATGTTATCTTGGGTCTTCCTGAAGAGAATAGGGAGATGATGATTCAAACTGCCAGGACAATAGGAAAACTTGGTATTCATGGCGTAAAAATTCATCTGCTTTATGTAGTAAAAGGTACCTTGCTTGAAAAAATGTGGCAAAGTGGCAGCTATAAATGTATGACACAGAATGACTATGTAGAGACTGTGTGTGATTTTATTGAAAATATACCTGACAATATTGTCATTCAAAGAATTACAGGAGATCCTCATCCAGATGAACTTATTGGACCAGCCTGGGCTCTTGATAAGCAGAGCACATTCGACATGATACAACAAACACTTGAGCTCAGAAACTCAAGGCAGGGGAAATTTTTCTGATTTGTAGTCTGTAAGTTTCCCATTTTCATCTCTTACGACAATAAGGCATTCTATATTTTCAAGACTGTTAACCAATCTTATCCCCTTCTCCTGCCCCATAATCATAAGTGCCGTAGCAAGCCCGTCTGCAAAGGTGCAGCTATCAGAAATCACTGACGCACTTACAACATTATTGTCAACAGGATATCCAGTGGTGGGATTGATAATATGTGAATAGCTTTTACCGTTAATTGTGATAAAATTTCTGTAATCTCCGCTTGTTG
>JADGBC010000186.1 GCA_015231705.1 Desulfamplus sp.
TTTTTTGCATCACGCTCTGTTCCATCTCCTTATACAAACCCTGGCAGAACAGATGGTTTGATAATCACAAAAAAGAGTTCGCATATCAGAAAAATAGATGTCAGGCTTGAGCGGTGGGAACGCATAGCAAGAGAATCGATTAAGCAGTGTGGAAGAAGCCTTCTGCCCTTGATTCATCAACCAATGTCATTTGATCAGATGATAAGTGAATCCGCATCCTATGGTGAAAAAATAACCTTTTGGGAAAAGTCAACCACTTCGATTGATGAATTACGGGAGATTCAAAAGGCTAAAGAAGAGAGTAGCAGCCAGAATCAGGATAGGGTGATAGTAATGATAGGCCCTGAAGGTGGATTTTCCGAACAGGAGATCGAGCTTGCCCGGCACAAAGGATTCAAGGACTTTTCATTGGGTAACAGGATTCTAAGGGCTGAGACTGCATCAGTTGCCGCATGTACGCTTATTCAGAATATTTTTGGTGACATTGGGAAGAAAAGATGAGAAAAACCTTGACACTCGGATCTTTTTACCATATAAAGGCACAGTTTTTTTGAGCCCAGGTAGCTCAGTCGGTAGAGCAGGGGACTGAAAATCCCCGTGTCGGCAGTTCGATTCTGTCCCTGGGCACCATAGAAATCAAGGGGTTACGGCAAATGTGCTGTAGCCCCTTTTTATTATGTGATTGGATTTTGCCCATTTTTTGCCCACTTTGCAATTCATGAAGCAAAAAAGACCACCCCGATTGAGGAAATGGTCTCTCTAAAACAATACCCCTTACCCCTGATCTAAATTCATTTTTCCTGTTTTATCTTTATCCTCTCCTGTGCTCTGCTCAACTGATCTTTGAACTGTTTTTTTGTCCAAGTGCTCCCATTGAACAGAACTCCATTCTGATTAAGAATATCAACTCTTAACTGTGCGTGCTGTCTCCCAGGGTACAATTCAGACACTTGAAATATGATCCTGTCTCTGTCATCAATAGAAAGGTTCTGAAGGTCATACTCTGAAAAATCAAGCACTGGAAGCGTTTTTTTGTGCTTTTCAGACTCATCTTCATGAATCAAAGCATTGCTGCAATCATTGTAATCATTAATGTGAATGTCATCCTCTGTTGTAACCGTGCAGGAATGAAGAGAGTCATTCACATTGTTTTTGAGTTTTTTATTCTCTCCGATAATCTTGGTATTAATGATAAGAGACTCGATTATTGGATAAATACAAAGCCTGCCCGATACTCTCAGCCCATTTCTGCCCAAAATCAAATTCAATAGCGTGTGAAGATGTTAAGAAGTCTCATCTTGTCTTGTCTGGTAGCACAACCTCAACTTGCCCATTCTTCTGTTTACACCAACGCTCTTGATAATATTTTTCATGGTTCAAGCGACTGCCTACAAACACTATTGTTGAAAACATAATAAAAAAGGTCGCAATAATGATTTTCATTATTATACGCCTAAAATTGTCGTTTTTCTAAATCATATATCATAAACAAAACATACGTAATAAATATGAAAGCAAAAAACATTGGGGAAATATTCGGATGCGTAAATAAAGGAAATAAAATAAGAATACACATTACAAATATATGAACAAAAGCTCTTAACAAAGTATTATTTTTACTTTTTTTCAATCTTTCTTCAGCCTTTTTTTGATGTTTTGCAGCGAGGATTCTAAACTCTTCTTCTTGCTTTAACTTAAAATCCTTTTCTCTTTCTGTTTGTATCTTTCCGGCTGATTCTCTCTTCTTTTCTTCATCAATTCGATTTTGTAATTTTAAACGCTCTCTTCGTTCTCTATTTATCCGCTCTTCTGTTGCTTTCCAATCAACTTTAGGTTCTTCTTTTTTTATCTCCTTATTTTTTTCGTTAGAATAAGTTTCTAATAAAACACCTGCTCCTGCGACTGTTTTTATTGAAGCAATAGCGTCCCCTATTGGACATTTGAACCATTCCTTTCCTTCTCTTTTGCCGTACAATTGCCTATGAACTTTTTGCTCTATTGCTTGGGGATTTTCAATTAAGATGTGATATTCAACTTTATATGGATGTGGAGTACCTGTATGATTGAGTTCTCCTGCTCTAATCTCAGGATCTTTCATGGTAAAGCCAACCTTGAGAATATCAGGCATAGCTTTGTTTGTGATTATATACACCCAGCCTTTCATAAATATCCCCCTTATAGCTCCATAATCCAAGCGTTAACAGATAAAGTGTCAATATCTACATATAGTTATCGAGTCAAGTAATATTTCTATCACATCTCCAAAATATTTTCTTGCAACAAACATTTAAAATGGGTATGTAATCTTTCAGGGTTTAACAATAATTATATAAGGAGGATTTATGAGAATAACAGTTTTATTAGCATTATGTGTGTGTGTTTTATTTAGCACAACAATTATTTATGGTGGCGTGCGATATTGGGTTGACGATAATGGTATAAAACACTTTGAAGCAGGGCCACAAACTGCACAAGAGAAAGAAAGAGAGCAAAAAGCACTATTAGAAGCAAAAGATATAGAACAGAGAGCAATATCTAATTCTACCACAAAAGAAGTAAGCTATGATAAAGAGCCTCAAGTCTTGGATAATTCAACCAACTCAGAACAACCACCAGCACCGGTTAATTTTTCTGGTTCCTGTGGTATTGTTACAGTTTCAGAATACGAGAACCAGAATATCTCTGGAGGGACTATTGTAAACATGCATGGCGGGACAGGAACTGTAGTGGGGCAATCAATATCATCTTCTCCATGTGCTGCTGTAACAATAAAGAACGTATCGAGAGGCAGTAGATTAAGCGGGAAACTGATATTAACATTTATTGATGGTAAGAAAAAAGTTAAAGATTTTCAGTGTGACAGAATCCCTGAAAATGGTCTCACGACTATTGATATCTGTTGGAGACCAAAAGAAGTTGTTAAGGATATTACGTGTGAGTTTTGAAAAAAGCAACGTATCTCTATGTGGCTTAAAACTAACTTATGTGTCAATAAGTATTTTTCTTAATTTGCTCCCAGGATCTGCTTAACAATCTATTCTGTCACCCCTATACAAAAATAGAATTTCTTGAACATGATTTAAGAGTAAGCAGGCAGTCTGCCTCAAAATACCTTGAGACACTTGCCGGGGATGGATTCCTTCAAAAAGAGAAGATAGGGAGTTATAACTTTTATATAAACACACCTCTGTTTAATATCTTTCTGCAAAAGTGATCATGTTAAGTTTTTGCGTTTTTTTTAACATCCATCTTAGAGCATGTTAAATTTTTCTGTTTTTTTTAACATGCAGGAACTCCTTTTGGTATGTGGTTTATTATGAATCTGTAGAGTATTGACTGAGACAGAGTCCTTTGTTATCTTAGAATCAAATCTCGGGACTCTTGATTCGCCCGAAGGTTTGCCCGACGGACTGTTGGTGTTTTAGGACGTATAGTCAGGGGGTGCAATTTGCACGGCATTGGCTCCGACAGATGGTCAGAAGGCTTGCCACCCTCGGCTTCTGCCCGAGGTAAAAGGCAAGATTCTTCAATAAAAGGCTCTTGACCCGTTGCTTTTGTCAGCGATCAAGTCATGAGCCTTTTTCTTTGCTCAATTGTCTAATATCCCTTCATACGCCCCATGGCAGACCATCCCTGATTTTCAAGCCGTTCAATCTGATGCCTGATCCGATCCCAAGTTTTTTGATGCATGTTAAGAGGTTTGAATATGGGTAATGGGTGAGATGATCCGATCTCAGCACCTATTGTTTCTCTCAATTTATTGGCTTTACTGAAACGCCTATCCCTCAAAGTCTGGCATTGACTGTTATACAGAAGATTGCAGCACTTCCGGCAGGCAAAATATTTACCTCTGGAGTAGATAACAGCACATCTTCTGCCACAGTCCGGACAAATGAACCAGATTCTTTCTCCTCCATAGTTGCAGTTTGTCCAGGTGAAATTTATTCTCTGTTTGATATCTTCAGTCTTCTTGTGCCGGTACATCAACAACAGGTGATCCTCAAAGACTCTCCCTTGAATACTGGAATAAACATTACCACCTATTGACCAGCTCGATGTAATCAAACTCCCAGGTTCAAGTAATCCTTTGCGTTTAAAATACCTAATATCCAATGGTAAACTGCTTTCCGCTTTCCGTCTGGAGCCACATCTAAAACTTGATCCTGATCCCCATCCACCCATAATATCCCCCTTGTTTTATCCGAAATCATTAAGCAAATTAGACAATTGCATTTAAACTTTTGCTACAGTTTTGAGTACAGAATCTAACCGTTTTTTGTGCCTAATACCCCCGTATAACAAAAAAGTTGCCGGAAGTACCTTTTACTTAGATACCCCCCTCTCTCATTTTGCAACAGCTAAAAAAAGCTGTGTCATACGGTTACAATACAGAAAGTTGTTAAGATTTGAATACCCCCCTAACATATTTATAAAGCCCGTCTGTTGAAGCACGGGCAGGATGATAAATTAAAATGTAATCTTGACTTGATTTAAAAGGTTTTGAACTTTTGCCCGTTCTTCATCAATGAAAAGTCTGTACTCAAAAAGCTGTTCATCAGAAATATATTTGCTCAATGTATCGGTTAAGAGTTGCCTGCCAGCTTCATGTCGAACAACCAAGCTGTTGGCCTCACATTTCCTTACACCAAACGTTTTAAGATAGTCCTTTACGTATGGTTTGTTATGATCTGGATGTTTAGGATTATCAAGGGAAGGTGTATCAGGGTTTGACGTGTCAAGGTTGTCTATCCATGACAAGTGATTCTGTTCAATGAAATCATAGTCAAGCCCGAATCTTTCAACTCTGATTAAAGAAGAATCAATTCCCACTGCTTGCTCAACATCCTTTAGATTTTTGGGAAGCATATCTGAAATATTCAACCCTGCTGGGTCATGGTCTCCACAATATAAAACAAGACAAATTTTTTCCTGCTTAAGAAATTTAAGCATTTCAACAAGTAAATCCCCTCTTGAATTGATATCACTCCAACCTCTGGCATTGAATATGGGCACGTTATATCTTTCACATACAGGAGCGAATAAACCAACAAGGTCAATCTTTTCAACCATCACAACAATTCCGTAATTGTGAAAGTCTTGTAAGCATTTTGGTTGATAATGCCTGTATGTGTCCATAATCTGTTTAAGCTGATATTGCACATACTCTTCAGGTGTTTCCTTATCTGTGTATGTGCTACCGCCCTGCAACGCCCTTGCCTCATCTCTGGCAGTAAATCCTAATGGAAGCATTCCATTTTTTCTACATTCATTGATTAGGTTTTGAGCAACATCAAAATCAGATTTTGAAAGCCCTGCCAAATCTTCAAGCTGATAACACCAACCCCTTGATGATATCTTAAAATCAAGTGTTGATTGAATTTCCATTAAAGCCTCACAGAAAAGAATTTTTCGTTTCTGGTTTTCTTCAATTAAAGCCTTTGATGGTCTGCCCTTTTTTCTGATGGGCATCTCGATTGCCATTGTCATATTTCACATTCCTTGTTATCTTAAAAGTGTTTCTTAAGCCTCCAGGGGTTACCGCCCATACTGAAGGCTTGCTGTTTGGTTTTGCTGGTAATCATGACTGGTAATCATGATTACCGGTCTCAATTATTCTGATCCATATTTGATCAAAATATTTTCAAGGTTTTTTTGAGTCTGCTTCTGCATCCGATCCATCAAGTCATTGATTGTATGGCATAATTCATTATTTGCTTGTATGGCGTACTTTGCTATGATAGCCCCTTCTATCTGTGTTTGTGTTGGATTTGGTATATTAGGAAATAGCTCTGTAACCTTTCCTGCATCCATCACATCACCATCAAGAAAATAATATTCGTTAACTGCTTTTCTGACTTGTGCCTCTGTAGGTTTCTTGATATCTGGATACATTTTCTTGAAATGATCCGCTGTAAATTCCTCTTTTTCCATTTTTAACTCTCTTTCCCGTCAATAACCGGATTAAATAAGCGATTCATCTTCATACTGCCCCAGAAGTATATGGGAATTGTGCAAGGTATCCTTTGATCTTGATTCAA
>JADGBC010000187.1 GCA_015231705.1 Desulfamplus sp.
ATCCAGATCTGCCGTTAATGAGAGTTGAATACAGGGGATATCGGCCTTGGGCACCATGAGTTTCAATGGGACAAAAACACCGTGGTCAATCCCTCTTTTAATATCCAACTTGGACTTTATCCGGGCTTGAGTCAGTAATGAATGGACTTTTTCTGCCAGATTCGGATCGCCAGAGACAGGGTAATCAATTTTATAGGCTTGTTTGGGAAAACCAAAATAATCGTAAATCAGTTTGGGAACAGGATTAGCTGTTATTACCGGGATATCCCTTTCCCAATGGGCACTAATAACGATAATAGCATCCGGTCTGGTAAACTGGGTTGGTATCTTTTTTAAAAATGAAATTAATGATGAATGGCCCTCATGGCCTATCAGTGGAAGAGGGCCTCCACCGTGAGGAATGTATAAAATAGAAGCTGATGGCATGTAAACCTCTTTTGAAAAAAAATGAACTTTAAGGGGGCTTTGCGATTTTTTTTCATCTATCTATAACTTTAAGGACAGCATTGGCACCGCCTTCGGCAGTGCATTCAGTATCTTCAATGGTTCTCCTTGTTTGAGATCAATACATCCAATTTTATCGACGCATTCGGAAGTGATATCAGGCTTGTCACACCCGGAAAATATCAAGGATAGCAGTAAAATGGATATCGCAACACATACTATGTATGGTAATTGTTTATGCATGTTATCTCCAAAAATATATTCTAAAACAGTGTCTAAATGGTTTCTAGTGCTTTGTCAAAATTTAACTTTAGATTCTAACCTAATAATATCATACAAAACATCAGTCATGTAAAGTTTCGTGAAAAAGCCTTGCGTAAAAACATCAGACTTTGATAAATGTACTTTAGCATTTTGATTCTTTCCTTATTGAGTTGGTTGCTCAAAATATTGAAAGATTCAAAATGCTACTTTTTTTAAGGATATCACGGCAATTTTTCCAAAAAAACTTATGACTCACGAGTTTATGTGAAAGTCTCTTTAAATAGATGTGCTTATGTGACTTTCATTCTTCGTTGTGGCCGAGAGCCAATATCTCGCTCCGGCTGTGCCGATTTTGAGTAATATCATTGTAGACACTATTAATAAATAGTGCATTTTTCTTTGTGCACTGTGGTCTATTGTGTATTATACATTCTTGTATCTTATGTGAATTTGATGGTCTTGTATGGAGAGAATCAGATATGGATGATAAAGTCAAGGCTGTAAAAATTCTTGTTATTGATGATGAGTCTTATATAAGGGATAGCGTAAAAGGCTTTCTTGAAGATTACGGTTATGAAGTAGTTGATGCTGAAAATGGCAAAAAAGGGATCAAGTGTTTTGAGCAGGAATCGCCTGACCTTGTATTATGCGATCTTCGTATGCCGGAAATGGATGGGTTAGAAGTGCTTGGAACAATCGTTGATAGATCTCCCGACACTCCTATCATTATAGTTTCAGGTGCAGGCAATATTTCAGATACTGTTGAAGCCCTCAGAATGGGAGCATGGGATTATATAATAAAACCTGTTCAAGATATGACTGTTCTTTTGCATGCTATCGATAAATCTCTTGAAAGAGCTGCCTTGATAAGAGAGAGAGAGCTTTACAGAAAGGATCTTGAAACATTGAATGCTAGACTTGTTTCGTCAATAGATACTCTTGAAAAAACAAAAGACAGGCTTGTTCAATCCGAAAAGATGGCAGCTCTTGGAGGACTTGTTGCTGGTGTCGCTCATGAGATAAATACGCCTGTTGGTATAGCTATTACAGCGGCATCCTTTCTCAAAGATAAAACCAGGCTTATTAAGGAATATTACACTTCTGGAAGTTTGAAAAAGAGTGATCTGGAATCATATCTTGATAATATGGATGAGGTCTCTCTTTCGATTCTTATCAATATGGAGCGTGCTGCAACACTAATAAAGAGTTTTAAGCAGATCGCGGTTGATCAGTCGGTTGAGGAGAAACGAATATTCAATTTTAAAAGGTACCTGAAAGATGTTCTCATCAGCCTTAAGCCAACTTATCGCAATAAAGTCTGTAGTATTGAACTAAAATGTGTGGATGACCTTGAGGTTTTTTCTTATCCTGGTGCCTATTCTCAGATTATAAGTAACCTTCTTATTAATTCCATTGTTCATGGCTTTAAAGATAAGAAGGGGGGGGCGGTCTCTATTATTATCACATTAAGTGAGGTAGGAGATCTCACAATACACTACATGGATAACGGGTCGGGAATGACTCAGGAGCAATTAAATAAGGTTTTTGACCCTTTTTATACAACCATGCGTGGTCAGGGTGGTACTGGCCTTGGAATGTCTATTGTTTATAACATTGTTACTCAAAAACTTGGTGGTACTATAGACTGCACCAGTGTATACGGTAAAAAGACAGAATTTTTGATTGTCATTCCCAAAGTCCTTCTTGAAGTTTCTAAAGTAGACAACTGAATATTTTACCATGAAAATAGATTTTGTTTTGATTTTCATGGTAAGGGGTGGCCAAACTACGGCTATGAAGGTTTATTATAAACAGGATGCTTAATATACATAACTCTTCGCGATGGTATCTTCATCCAGTATTGATTTTTGCTTGTTCTATTGTCTCCTTGGCTACCGCTCTTGTTTTGACAATATACTGGTACATGGAGATCACTGCAGCCCTTGAAGTGATCATTAAGAAATTCAATATTGATCCTGGTCAAATTTTTCCTTCAAGAACTGGTATGACTATCCTTGTCCTTACTCTTCTGGTCACGGTAGTTCTTGCCGGAATACTCATTGCCTTTATTTACTATCAGCGTACACTCAGGCTTTTTAGACTTCAGCACAATTTTATCTATAATTTTACCCATGAGCTTAAGACCCCTGTTACATCACTGAAGATTTATCTTGAGACATTTCTTCGCCACTCTCTTGAGCCGGAAGAGATAAGAAAATACAGTGAATATATGTTAAGTGATGTTGGCAGGCTTATCGAAAACATCAACAGTATATTAAATCTTGCAAGAATTGAAAGTAGAACATATGGTGCGGATCTAACTCATCAGGATCTTGTAGATCTGATTGAAAAATTCTGTCAGAAAAATAAAACTCTTTTTCGTAATTGTGATATTCTTCTTCATAACCCTGGTAGTAAATGGATATATCCTGTAAATATATTGCTTTTTGAGATGCTTTTGATGAATATCTTGTCGAATGCTGTGAAGTATAATGCATCTGAACACCCGTATGTTTCTATTTTGTTTCGACCTTGCCGACAAAAACTATTAATTGATTTTGCAGATAACGGCATTGGTATCGAGAAGCATGAACTCAAAAAAATATTTAGAAAATTTTATCAGGCAGGAACCGTTAATGGCTCGGATGTAAAAGGGAGTGGCCTTGGGTTATACCTGGTATTCAGCATTGCAAGAATACATGGATGGAATGTTACTGCAAAGAGTCAAGGTAGGGGTAAAGGTGCAGTCTTTACACTATCCCTTCCAAGGTTTAGAGATGATTTTGTAGCAGATATCAGAGGACGAAATTTATGGAAAATGCTGAAAAAAAGCGTATCTTGGTAGTAGAGGATGAATCTCATATTGCCGAAGGGATCAAGTTGAATCTTTCTATTCAGGGCTATCTTGTAAAAATAGCATCTGATGGAGTGGCTGGGATTGATATTTGGCGTTCATGGCATCCTGATCTGATTGTATTGGATGTTATGCTTCCCGTGATTGATGGCTTCTCGGTACTGAAGACTATTCGTAAAGATGATGAAAAATTACCGGTTCTGATTCTTTCAGCCAAGAGTAGTGTTGAGGATAAGGTACGTGGGTTACGTTGCGGGGTTGATGATTATCTGGCTAAACCGTTTGATCTTGACGAACTTCTGCTGCGGGTTGACAGACTTATCACCCGAACATCCTGGTATGTACAAAATTCTGATACTAAGATGGATATAGATAAAGATAAAATAGTGGATAATAGGCGTGATGGCTCTAATAACAATAATCAATATCAACCAAAAGTATTATCTGACTCAAAACTTTCTCTTGATGGCGATGCCTATTTTTTTGGTGGTAATCATATAAATTTTATAACTGGTCAGGCTTACTGTCAAGCAGGTAATATTGTTTTGACTGAACAGGAGATCAAGCTACTTAAAATTTTAATTGCGAATCGTGGCAGACCTGTTTCACGACAGGAGCTTCTTGAAGCAGGGTGGGGCTATTCAGGTGATATTACCACCCGTACGCTCGATAATTTCATGGTTCGTTTAAGGAGATATTTTGAAAAAAACCCCAGGAAACCTCTATATTTCAAAAGTCGTAGATCAGTTGGATATCTTTTTGATTATTGATAGATGGATATGATGAATTTAAAATACAGAGACATTATCATGGAAGTTTCTCCTGAACCAGGAATTATAGTTCATTATATGGAGATGGGTTTATTTATAGGACAGCATATCCCAGGCAAGAAACTTTCAGATTTTACCATAAAAAAAAATTGCTGGTTTGATCAAAATGATTTCAAAAGCACATTTCTCTCCCAGGAAGAGCTTGTTAAAGTCAATGGATATAAAAGTCTGAAAAAACAGATTGAATGGATTGCAGGTCGTTTTCTTGTGAAAAACATGATAAGAGACTATGTTGACAGTGATGTTGAACTTTTTAATATCAGCGTATCATACAGAGAGGAGGGTGCACCATTTTTGGAGCAGTATCCTTTTGTTGCCATCTCTATCACTCACTCTGGAGATTATGCAGCAGTTGCACTTTGTACAACATTAAAAAAAATTGGTTTAGATATTGAAAAGTCTGACTATCTTCCGGATGAATCTTTTATGAAAGTGGCTTTTACCCAGAGAGAGAATACCTTTTTGCAATTTAAAAGCCAGGAGGTCATGAAGCTATGGACGATCAAAGAGGCATTTTTGAAATATATAGGAAGAGGGTTTCACGAGAAACTTCATAGTGTTGAAGTGTTGGATCATGAGATATTTTATAACGGTAATAAGATTGATGTCAGGCTTTTGTCGTTTAGTATTGGCGGTAGATACGTGATATCACTTATCTATGGATCAGATTAAAAAAACAATTATTATTGCCGGATCAAAAATAATGATTATTATCTAACATTATTTTTTGTTTATAACCGGTACGGTCGGAGGAGGGTATTTCTCTTGGCCACAACTGAGAATGAAAGTCATATAGTAACTGGTATTTAAAGCGACTTTTACATAAAAATTAAACAAAACATCGTATAACTAGTAAGAAAAATTGAGAGAGGAAAGACGATTGAATCAATTTTATAAAAATTTATCCCTGTGGCTTGTGATCATTCTTATGATGGTCATGTTGTACAATATATTTAATCAGCAGCAGGTTCCGGAAAGCAGTTTAGGATACTCAGAATTCCTTGCCATGGTTGAGGCAGATCGCGTCCAGAGCGTTGTGCTTCAAGGGCAGGATCTTTACTTCACAGATATCAGTGGAACAAAATATAAATCCTTTACACCAGGGGATGTGGATCTAATAAAGATGCTCAGAAGTCACGGCGTCTCTATAAAGGCAAAACCACCAACAGAATCTTCATTATTCATGTCTATTGTAATCTCTTGGCTACCCATGATCGTTCTTATTGGCGTCTGGATATTCTTCATGCGTCAGATGCAAGGGGGTGGCGGCGGCAAGGCAATGTCATTTGGGAAAAGCCGTGCTCGCCTGATTTCAGATAAGAATGAAAAAGTTACTTTTGAAAATGTGGCTGGTATCGATGAGGCAAAAGAGGAGTTGAACGAAATTGTAGATTTCCTCAAGGAACCCAAGAAATTCACACGACTCGGTGGCCGTATCCCCAAAGGTGTTCTTCTTGTGGGGTCACCTGGTACAGGAAAAACTCTTCTGTCTCGTGCAGTTGCAGGTGAAGCAGGAGTTCCCTTTTTTACGATTAGCGGATCAGATTTCGTTGAGATGTTTGTGGGTGTTGGTGCTTCCAGAGTAAGGGATCTTTTTGCTCAGGGAAAGAAAAATGCTC
>JADGBC010000188.1 GCA_015231705.1 Desulfamplus sp.
ACCGAAAAGGTAAGACTCAGTATATTTATGAACATACTGAAAATACCTGCAACCAAAAAATACTTTAACCATTTTGCAATAAATTTTGTCATAATACGCCCTGCATTACACCTAAGTTAATATCTTTACTATGAAAATGCACGGTCTCATTTTCATTATTGAGGGTGGCCAAATCCGGCCATGTCAGTTTGTTTTTACTCTCCCACAGCACTTCCAGTTAAAAAATCAAGATCAGCTCTGGCAAGCTGGTAATCCAGCAGTGCCTGATTATAGTTGCTGTGTGCACGTGTCACGCGAACCTGTGCATCCAGTACAGATGAAATTGTGGCAATTCCTGCCTGGAATCGTTTGCTCTCCATGTCATGATACTCTTTTGCCGCATTTATACTGTCAGCAGTGGCTTTGATACGCTCCTCAGCCTCGGAAAGCGACAGGAGTGCCGTGATAATTCCCGCCTCAATACGGCTTTTAATATCTTTTACCTGCTCCTTTATTCTTTTTATGTCTATTTTTGAGCGATTTTTTTCATACCATGCTCTGCCTCCGTCAAACAAGTTCCATGAGAGATTTACGCCGGCACTCCAGTATGTATTTTCCTGATTTGATGCATGATAATTGTCATAATCCTTGTCCTGGTCATAGTAGCCTGCGTTTAACTTCACAACAGGATGGTATTTACCTTCAGCAAGTTCCATATCTTTTTCATGCATAATAATCTGATGATCCATGCTCTTTAAGTCAGGACGACTGGCAATAGCTTTTGCAAGGCACTGTTCGGCGGTCATTTTGAATCCTTTACCATAATAGTTAAGGCCACCGGAAAAAGTGATGTCAGGGTTAAAAGGCTGGTTCATGAGGACAAAGATGTCAGCACGTTTCCGGTCAACTGTATTTTTAACTCTGCTGAGCTGTTGTTTGGCATCTGCAAGATCAACTTCAGCTTGCAGTACCTGTGCATATGCTGCCATCTCTTTTGCGTAAAATGCTTTGACAGCTTTTGAATCAGCTTCAAGGCGTTTTACAGTATCGATGCCTATCTGTACATCCTGCTTGGCCTTCATAAGTTGAAAATAGACAGATTTTATCTGGTAAGCAAGCTCTGCCTGGGTATAGGCCTTATCTTCTATAAACATCTTTTTGCGCTCAACGGCTCTGTCTCGAGAATTTACAATACGGTTGCCTGCATACAAAGTCTGTGAAATACCGATATTGTAGTTTGTGTTCTGCTGATCAAGGTAATCCATATCTGTAGGACCGGAGGCGTCAATAGAGTTAATGTTGTTATAATTTGCCCCAGCATTTACAGAAGGTAGAAAATCAGCCTTTGCAGCATTAAGCTCTTCCTGTGCTGCATCAATCATAAATTTTGCTGATGTCAGTTTAGGGTTGTTTGCCATTCCAAGTTTCAGGCAGTCATTGAGTGATAGAACTTTTTCACTGGCATATGCATAGTTTGAAAATGCGACATTGCAGTGCACCGTGCCAACAAGGAAATATCCGATAAATGCAGCAATAAATATGAGAGAGAAAAAGATAATCCTATCAGGAAAAATAAAAAAATTGATAGAACATACTCTTGAAAGGGTATTAAATTTTTTCAAGTGTGATAAGTAGTGTTTTGGTTGGCTCAAAGATAATCCTCCTTTTGGTCAGCAGAATTGAACAGTTTTTAAACATCTATGGTCTGAATCTGGCCATCCAGAATTAGAAAAATCAGACTGTATTTTTATGGAAAAACAGGCATCCTTTATTTTCCACTTTACACTTTCTTAAGCAACCCCTCCATTTTCGGGAATCTCCTCAAAAAAGTATAAATGTACTTTCGGGTTAATATGAGGGGTACCGGAAAAACAACCACATTCCTGTCAGCTTATCTGCATACCTGAAAGAGAGTTTGTATGGGATATAATAAGGGAGATAATACCTTTACGAACCCAGTCTGCCAGTACTGCATCCTCAAGTTCATTCAATTTTTGCATATCAACGGTTCTAAAACCACCTACTGAAATGTTTTGCCCATTCACATTTACATTGAACTGCCTGTCCACAAGAAGACCCTTTTCTTCCATTAGTTTTACAATGGTTGATGTTACTGACATCTCCTGTTGAAAAAGTTTTAAAAAATCTACAGCCTTTATTGTCATATCAGTAAATTGACCATTAGCAGTAAACATTATGTCTCCCTGGGTTGATTCAAAATGGGGGGCATCTCTGTCAATACATACTACATACTTGTCCTGGTTTTCAAGGTTATCAGGTTCTGTGTTAGTGTTTGACTCTGACGAAGGGGCAGCCTTTACAAGAACAAAAGGATATTGTCTGAAATGGGCAGGAATATAGGGCACCTTCCATGAACCATCAGTATTGACAAAGTTATTTTGATCCTGATTCAGAGACAGAAGCACAACCGGAACATTGGTGTCCTTTGGAAAAACAATCGGGTAATATCTTGATGAATGAAGAAACTCTGAAAATGAGATGGGAGCATTGGATATATTCTTTGCAAAGTCAAAATTTTGAATGGTTGTAAATCTTAAATCCTGATGATTATCATGTGTCAATGGCTCTATTTTTGTAAACATGTGCTTTTTTCTTCCTTTTTAAATAAATTTAAGTGCAAACTGACAAATGAAGCATGCCTAAAAACTGATTACAACTTTAAGAACTTTTTTGTATTTTGCAAGACTGTACAAAACAATTGTTTAGATGTGCTGCGATTTATTGTTGGCTTCGCTGTCTTTCTCTTGCCCTCTTTATGGCTTGTAAAAAAGGATTTGCATCCATATTGCTGTTGCTGTCAGTGTTGCTGAAATTTGTTGTGCTCTCTTCAGAAATACCGGCTGCCTCTCTTTTCATGGCGGCATTCTGCATGGCTTCTACAAATGGGTTGGTAATCTCAGGGTTATTGGCATCCTGAACAGCTTTGGCAGGATCTGGGATATTGCCATCCTGACCGTTTTTAGTCAGAACTCCTGCTGTACCTGTTAAGCCAGTACCATCTTCGATGCCGCTGCTTCCATCCGGCTGGCTCTCTGACATGTTATTAATATTTTTATTCTTTGGTAGCTGCTGATCACCGAGCTCTTTGTTATTTGTATTGTTTTGAGGAGGAGGCTCTTTTGGTGGCTCAGGACGGTCGCGTCGCTCCTTAAATAGCCCCAGTTTGATTTCAAGAGTATCCTGGGCAATAACAACATAGTTGGGGAAAATATCCTTTAAGATATAATCCTCAATGGATGCACCGGAACTATATACCTCAGGAGCCTTATTTTTAGAACCTTTACCCTTGTATAGGATCATTGCTTTTTTTGATTCTGGTGTAATAATAATTCCTGTCAGCTCTATTTCCCTGTTTATTTTTTGGAGTAACATGTCAATGCTCTGCTGGCCAGTATCGCCTTTATCATCCTTGTTTTTAATATTATTAACGCTGGTATTGTCCGGCTCAGGGCTAAATATGTGTTTTTCTGCCATAGGGGAGGCAGGAGAGGGGGAGGGATCTGATTCTGTGATAGGACCGGTTTTTTTTTTTGACATGGGCGTATCTGTTTCAATAGCAATTGCGGGGATGGAATATAGGGTAGATCCCAATGTAATTGTTATAAAAAAGCAAGCCAAGATAATTAAGTAAGCTGTAATAGTTGAATGTAAATATATCTGTTTTTTCACGGAATAGTCCTCCTTTTAAAAAGATCAGAAAAATGTGATTGGTGACCAAAACACAGGAGCAAGCAATCTTGACTCTCCCATGACAGCAATCCCAATATTGTAGATTCCAGGCTTAAAACCAGATGGTGAAAAATTTTTCCATATTCCCCCTGAGTCGTTGAAGAGTAAAATATTCCAACCTTTATTATCAAGACGTAATGAGGCAATAGATATTGCTCCATTCCAGTTGTTGCCTTTCCAGAGGCCATCGCTGTCAAGCCACCATATAGTTTCCCCGTCTGATTTATCTCCATCAGTATCTGTGGCATAGTTTTTCATAAGTGCAATATAAACATTGGTCAATGAATCAGTAGGTGGAAGATAGCATGAAATTTCAAATGACTCGGTAATTGAAGAGCTATTTTCTAAAGTTGATCTGTTTGTTTTAGTGGCAAGAATGGAAGGAGTAGCTGATTGTTTGATTCCGCTCCCACTTAAAATACCCCATCCAGATGAGTTATCTATTCCCCTATCTCCAAGGTCTTTGGCACTGTGCAGGATAAGGTCTTCAATAGTTTGAGGTTTAAGGGCATGATTCATTGAAAGCAGTACAGCAATAGCCCCTGATACCATCGGAGCACTGAAAGATGTTCCTGTTTTTAAGACAGTATCGCCCTCCAATCCAACTGTCTCTACATATTGACCAGGTGCTGTTATATCAATTGTACTGCCTGACGGAGAACTCCAGAAAATAGCCGTGCCATCTGAGTTGGTTGCACCCACTGTAATAATCTCTTTCATTGTTCCAGGAAAGGTGATTCCAGAATAGTTATTTCCGGCTGAACTGACAACCATTACACCTTTTTTTAGAGCATAGACTATAGCATCTTTAACGGCTTTGCTCTCTTTGGAAAAGCTCAAGCTGAGATTTATCACATCAGCCCCTGCTTCTACTGCATAATATAGTGCTTCAACAACCGAATTTGTGTCAAAAGTCTTTGATTCTCCTGGGTTTACCTTTATAATAATCAATTTTGCATCAGGAGAGCATTGTAGTAATATCCAGGCAACATTGGTCCCGTGGCCATTTTTATCTGCAATAAGATCATTCCCATCGCCAAAATTCCATCCATTGAGATCATCTATATATCCATTCTCATCGTTATCTAATCCATCATCAGCAATTTCTGAGCTGTTTAGCCACAGTGCCGATGCAAGTATTGGGTTATCAGTGTCAATTCCAGAATCAATCAAGGCAACCACTACATCTTTACCAGAGGATAACATCAATAGATCTTTTGTCTCTATAATTGATGTCCACAAGTGGATCTGATTTGTAAGTAATTCAAGGGTATTGAACTCTTTGATATCGCTAAACCATGCGATATCACTAAAAATAGATTGCCGAGGATCATTAACACAAGGCATGAGAAAAGAAGGATCAGAACATTTGATTGGTTGGGCAGAGAATAGAATAGAAATAATCAGTGCAGATGTTATGTGTAAAAAAAATAATTTTTTCCAGAGGCCATTCACTTCATTTAATTTGTCCCAAATGGAGCTGGTCGTATTCTGACCACCCCTAATAATGAAAATAAGAATTAACTTTCACAATAAACGCTTATGGTCGGCCTTGTTCCAGCCCTCCAAGAATGAAAATAAAGATACTTTTTTACGATAACTTAGTGCATAGTCAAGGTTAAAAAGCAGGATTCAGTCTATTGCAAATGCTCGACAAACGATACTGATAGCAATATTTAAACCCTAAAGTTAAGCGATGACAAAGTATTAGTGATATTTTTTAAGAAATACTATCGCAATGGAGATATATCTATAATAAATGTCAATTGGAAGAAGGATGTCAAATAGAGCTCAGTTTATTTGCAAATCAACCATTTTGTTAACATTGATTCCTATGTTTACAATACGCTTTAGAAGTGTTTCTTGTCGAGTATCGTAAATTTCAATAGAATAAAATGTGTTAGCAGGTATCTGAATCTGATAAAAACCAAGAGGCCCATGGGGTACTTCAAAACTCCAGCCCTCGGTAAAATTATTCACCCTTAAAACATAATTGTTGTTTGCCTTTTCAGGTGCCCATCCTTTATAGCTTAACAATCTTTCTACATACATTTTTTCTGTAATTTGGGGTTTGTTTTCATCAATACTGTATATATTTCCAAAAGTATAGCTTCTCATTTCAGCAGGTTTGGCAAAGTCTGCTGTCACAAGATAGGCATTCAGAGTGGAGTCTTTACCAAGTGAAAAGGCAGTTGATATAAATGAAATACCAATTTCAGTAAA
>JADGBC010000189.1 GCA_015231705.1 Desulfamplus sp.
ACCAACAAAAACATTACCTGCAAATGTATCACAGGTGTAGTTAATGTTCAGAGCATAGAAGTCTTCATCCTGATTGGTGGCATCATCTGAAAGAGCACCATTTTCATCAATTTTTGCATAGAGAATGCTTGTTACAACGGGTGCAAAATTGAGATCAAACTTAAAACCAGGAACATTAGCATCAAGAACTTTATTTACACCAAGCCCCATGTACTGCTGTCCAGCTCTCAGGCTCCACATCTCTTTTTTGATGTCAACAAAACCTCTGTCAATATCAAGTGTGTTTGTAGCTGATTTACGAGGACGTGTGATAAGTCCACCATTATATGAATTACCCCATTGTCCCTCGCCCCAGTCTGCTCTAAGCTGAACTGTTACATCGTCAGCAACATTGATTTTAGTGCCTATTCTGAGTCTCTGATCAAAATAACTGTTGTCTGAACCACCGAAATCTTGATTTTTTGTATCCCATGCACGAACACGGAAACCGCCGGAAATAGCAACTCTGTCATCTGCAAACGCAGGTGCAATAAACATTACAGCACAAATAAGTGCTACAGCAAGAATAGTAAGTCTTCTCATCTTTTTTTGTTTTCCTCCTACAAAAAACAAATATAAATTTTTGAATTTTAATTAAAAACCCTAAGTTTCTGATAAGTTAAATAACCTGTTCACTTCCAAAATAACTTTAATTTTTATTACCTTTTGGTTTGCACCTCCTTTCCTTTTGCTTTTATATGGTTGCTTTATTTTTTTTTACTAACCAAAATTAAAGAACATTAAATCTATAAGCTTTATTTTTCTGAGTAGCGATATCAACATTAAAAGACCGTGTCAAGTATTAATAACAATTTAATTGCTATTAATATATTTAATAAATTCATTGTAGATTACAGAATTATTTTTTTAAAAAAGCTCTTTGTTTTGTTGAGTATAACGTAGTTTTGATAAAATTAGCATTATGAAGCTTATACTCTCTTTAGGTGAACTGTTTCAAATAAACAATAAGAGCTCCGCTTTGACTCTTTTTTCTTTTGTTCCACTCAAACCAAAGGATTACTCCTTCTCGTTTAAGGCGGGTAACTAAATCCTCAACAATGTCCGGAAGCACCGCACCGTGGGGAGAGTGAATTCCTCTGCCAACAATTATCTGCACTGTAAAAAGGCCATTTTTCCAGCAGCTTCTCAGATAGGATTCTGTCCTTGATTGTGCCTCTTTTGCAGTATATCCATGAAGGTCTATCTCATCTTGTGGAAGAGGATACCTTTTGAGTCTTTTTTTTAGTGGCACAGGTTTCGGCAGAGGGGTGTCTGATTTTTCTCTCATAATAGCATCTCTGTTTTTACCCTTAAGAGTAGTTGCAACAAGATCTGAAAAATCCACGTCCTCTTTTGTCAGGCCACTCTCTTTTAGTATCAAGGCAGCCTTGTCAGCCTCTATAAATACCTTGGACAGGCTGCCGTTGCCGTCCAGAATTGGCAGGCCATTTCGGTCTCTTTTGGGGGGGCTGTACTTTAGTCCATTACTTCCTTGTCCTTCATTCTCTTCTAAATAAGAATGTTCTGTCTGGAGGTAAATATCATCTTGAGAGCATAGTATCGGTTCATCAGCTTTCAAGCAAGGTTCTGTTTCGGAAGTGTCACCACGCTCGGCCTCATAGGTCTTTTTTTCAGTAAAGAGTCTGAAAATATCGGCATCATTTTCAAAAACAACTATTCCATTCTTGTTTTTACGCGAAGTTCTTGGTTCTTTTTTTATATATATTGTTCTTTTGGACATTCGATTATTTTACTTCACGCGACTCTTTTTTTCAAGGATAATGACTCTATGCTGATTGACTTTAGACATACATACTGATATTGTATCTGGCTATGAATATAGGAAATATAGTAGAATACATTGATCAGCAGAAAATTATATGTGCTGTCGTGTTGCAGATTAAAAATCAACGTTTGAGGCTTCTTACGGAACATAACCGTGAAGTTAACCTTAATACAGGAAGAGTTGCCCACTGTTCCAGCGAACTGCTTGATATCTCTGCGACAAGGGATTCTCTTGTCAGAAGCCTTAAACATTGTGCAGCATTAAGACATGAGATGTCTAAAAGTATAGATATCAAGGATTTATGGGAACTTCTTCATGAGGATGAAGAGCCGATTGACCTTGATACAATGACCTCATTCTGTTTTGATCCTCCAGTTACACCCGACCATGAAGCTTCTGTAATACGGGCATTCTTCAATGATAAACTCTATTTTAAATTTGGCAAAGAGGATTTTACCCCAAGTACTCCTGCCCAGATTGAGATGCGGCTCAGACAGATGCATGATGCCCAGAAAAAAGAGCAGCTTATTGAACTGGGGGCAGCGTGGCTTAGGGATCTTGAAAAAGGCACACTTTCTCCAGTGCCTGACCCTGAAATAGAGCATATCCTCCAAGACTACTAC
The DNA here is from genome assembly GCA_015231705.1 of Desulfamplus sp. GTDB lineage: Bacteria > Desulfobacterota > Desulfobacteria > Desulfobacterales > Desulfobacteraceae > Desulfamplus. The sequence continues at coordinate 2,449 of JADGBC010000189.1, forward strand.
ATTCATGAAAAAGAGAGTAGTTACGCATCGGATGCCAGGGCTATCATGGCAAAGAATGGAACTGATTCTCCCCAGCAGATTTTTAACCACCTTGTAAAGGCAGGTATTTGGGATCGTGATGAGAACATTGACCTTATCCGTATGGATATTCCTGTATCCTTCCCCCAGCCGGTTGATGAGCAATCCAGAGAGCTTATCCTAAACCATGAAAATTTTATAAGTGATCCAAAAAGAAGAGATCTTAGACATATTCCTCTTATTACAATAGATGGTCAGTCAACACTGGATTATGATGATGCAATAAGCCTTCAGAAGCATGATAACGGATATACACTTGGCATCCATATCATAGATGTCGGATTTTATATTAAAGATGGTGATCCTATTGACAGGCATGCCCGTACAAGGGGCAGCTCCATATACATGCCAGATGATAAAATTCCCATGCTTCCACCCAATCTTTCTGAAGGTCTGTGCAGTCTTAAAGAGAATGAGGCAAGACCGGGAATTAGTACAATTGTTAATCTGAACCGATTTTTTGAGATCATTGAATATGAGATTGTGGCAAGTGTCATCCAGGTACACCACCAAATGACCTATACAGAGGCCAATATTTTAAATGGTGAGGATGACCCGATAACCACATTGCATAAAATTGCAACTGTATTGCGCGACAAACGCCTTAAAGCGGGAGCTGTACAGATCACACTGCCGGAAGTCAATATATGGATTGAGGATGGTGGAGAGATCGGTATTTCAAGAATAGATAGGGAAAATCCTTCACGGATGCTTGTCTCTGAGCTTATGATTCTTGCAAACACTCTTATGGCTGATTTTTTGGTAAAACACAATATGTCGGCGGTATTCAGATCTCAACCAGACCCGAAACAGAGACTTTTTCAGGGGATTGAGACCTCACTGTTTTTGAATTGCATGCAGAGAAAACAGCTTAACAGGGCGGTTATCAGCACCAGACCAGAAAATCATTCCGGGCTTGGGGTAAAAGCCTATGTTACTGCAACATCTCCAATTAGAAGATATTACGATCTTCTGACACAACGTCAGATAAGGGGGATACTTGGATATGAGAAACCTTACTCAAAAGATGACCTTGACCAGATTCTACATGTGATTGATATTCCTATTAGTAATACAGGCAAGGTTCAGTACCAAAGGCGTAGATACTGGCTTTTTAGATACCTTGAACGTATGAAAGGGGCAAAAGAAGAGGCGATAATCCTTGATTGCAGAAGAGATTTTTATACAGTACTGCTCAAGGAATACATGCTGGAATGGAGAGTGCCTGCCGGTGGTCTCAATCTTAAACCAGGAGATCTTGTCCATGTGACCATCCAGCATGCAGATGCAAGACGTGATCAATTGTCGCTGTTTGTCTGAAAATTGTAAGCTTTTGCTGACTGCAGACCATAAATTTTTATAATACTACAACACGCATGGCATTTCCTACTAATACATCCCTGTTAACCAAATAGGCGTAATAAAGCAAACCCTCACCATCATAAGTGGTTGGCAGCTCAAATCCAGCCACTCTCATATCTAATCTGAGTGTTTTGAATGAAAGAATCTCGCCTCCATCATAAGGCAGCCATCCATCAGCAGTTTTAACTATCACATCATCTTTAGTAATAATGGCAGCAAAGAGCTGTGCTGTTTTTCCCACATCGAGATCTGCAATACTAAGCGTAGGTGAAATAATGTGGCATATATCAGATACAGTTGTTAAAGGTACTTCCTCTGCATTAATCTGATCAAGAGGTGTTGCTGGTTGAGACAATTTAAAAATGTCGCCCTGTATTCTGTCTGGGGCATTTTTTTTGAAACGAAGAGCATTGCCTGAAAATGTATTTGTTCCATGGAGTGTATAGGCGTAGTAGAGAATCATTTCATCTGAATAAGAACCTTGTTGGGAAGTGTTGTTTATATCCAGAGTTGAGGGCAAATTAAATTCTTTAATCTCTGGTGTCAGGGTAATCGTGCTAAAAGGTAAAATCTCTCCGCCATTATATTGCTGCCAGCCTTGCACAGTTTTTACTATAAAATTATCTGATGTGGCAATAACGGCAAACAGATTTGCCTGATGTCCCAGATCGCTTTCAACAACTTCAAGATAGGGAGCAATTGTCTGGCAGGTATCAGATATCTCTGTCAACGACAGATTTTCTATATTGATGTTGTTAAACGAGATTGCGGGCTGGGATATTTCAAAAATATCATCCTGTAGTTTATCTGCAGAGAATCTTTGAAATTTAAGTACATTGCCCAGAAAAAGAGGCTCTTGTGCAGCGTAACCATAGAACAGGTCAATGGTCTCTCCAGAATTTCTAATCAATTGGTTGCCGTCAAGTGTAAATACCTCCAGCTTATCAGCAAGTTGTACCTTGCCAAACATGTTTATTTCACCGCTGTACGGTTTCCATCCAGATGCCCCCATTAATATAGCCCAGTTCTTATGCAGAACTATGGCAAAAAGAGAGGCTTCCTCTCCTTGATTCTGCTCTGGAATATCAAGAGTTGGGGCGATGCTAAATGGTTCGTTTGGTGCTACTGTCAGGATGAGTGCCTCGGCATCCATTTTGCTGAGAGGAATAACTGTCTGGAGAGGAGTTAGGGAGCGAGCCTGAGGCATACTTTCAGGCAGTAACAGCACAAATCCCATAAAAAATATCAAGAATAATGTTTTTTTCTTTATCTGCATAATATGTTCCTTTGATCTGGCCGTAAGTAGAAATCATAGCCAAGATGACCAGAATTTCTACGTCAAATTAAATTATGTTAATGTGATCTGAAAAATACTATCACCTTGCAGGGGCCGGTAATCGCTCCTGTGGTGTAGGTATAATTAGGGCTTGTTCCTGATAGTACACCATTACATCCAAGCACGTTGTTTATTTCATACCCTGAATCGGGTGTAATAGTAAATGCGATAGTGCCATCATGATTTACTGTCTGGTCACCAGCCGGTGCAATGCTTCCGTTGGCAGTAGCAAGACCTGTCACGGTGTAACTGTTAATAATGAACGCAGCGGTTACCGTACAGTTTGTTGTCACAGCTCCGGTTGTGTAAATATTGCCGGACAGAGTGCCGCTGCAGCCGTTTACGCTGTCAATGCTGTATCCCCAATCAGGTGTAATTGTAAAGGTTGCTGGAGTGTTGTAACTTACGGTTCGGGTTGGTGGAGCGATGGAACCGCCAGAACCAGCTCCAGGGGCACTTCCAGTAACAGTATAGCTGTTGAGGCTGAATGTGGCAGTAACTGTGCAGTCTGCGTTTATTGCTTCTGTGGTGTAGGTGTAATTTGGGCTTGTTCCAGATAGCAGACCCTCGCAGCCTGTTACTGTGGGAGTAGAGCCTGCTGACGGCGTGATGGTGAAGAAGGTTGTTGCACCTGGGATCACGCTTTTAGTTATGGTTACAGGAGACGTTGTATTATTAACAGGTTCACTATCAACAGTTCCTCCACCTGCCCATGCACGAGCGTTGAG
>JADGBC010000018.1:0-33766 GCA_015231705.1 Desulfamplus sp.
CTGTTGCTGTCTTTGCTCAAGTTCCTGTTTGATCAGCTCTCTTGTATAATACATATATACAGTCCCTACTTTGTCTTTTTCATGGATGGCATCTCCCACCACAGAGAGCGACTCATCCAACTCAACAGTCACCGATAAAACATCTCATAGACCTTGCAGAGTCAGAACAACCAAACATTATCGGATTTTCAGTTCTAAATGCCAATCGCCATTGTGCCATTGATGCTGCAAACGTACTAAAGCAGATACACAAGGATATCAAGATTGTATTTGGTGGGCCTGCCCCGACTTTTGAACCGTACTATTTTTTCCGTGCATGCACGGCATTAGATTACATTGTAAAGGGTGAAGGCGAAGAGACATTTGATAAATTAGTCTCTTACCTTGGAACAGATATAAAAAACAGGTCTGCCATCAGACAGATTAATGGGTTGATGTTTCGTGACCATAGCAACGCTATTGTTGAAAACCCTTCAAGGCCAATGATATCTGATCTTGATAGACTGCCTCATCCTGCAAAATATTTTGATTTTCAACATATTTCACTTTCAAGAGGCTGCCCTGGCAGATGCACATTCTGCGGTTCTCCTGATTTCTGGGGAAAAGGCAAGGTAAGATTTCACTCTGCAAAGTGGTTTGTAGATGAGATGGAGCTTCTAAGCCACAGAGGAATTTCCCATTTCTTTGTCTCGGACGACACCTTTACCATGAAGAAAAATCTGGTTATTGAGGTGTGTCAGGAGATTGTGCACAGATTTGTGGATCGTGGCATAAAGATTACATGGGCTGCTATTTCACGGGTTGATTTTATAGATGAAGAGATGCTTTTGCATATGCGAAAAGCAGGATGCATCCAGATTAGCTTCGGAGTTGAAAGCGGCTCTGAAAAGATCAGGCAGACTCTGGGCAAGCCGTTCAAAAATGAGACTATAATCAGGGCATTTAAGTTGACCACCTCATTTGGTATTCTGCCAAGGGCATATTTTATCTACGGCTCACCTGGTGAAACCAACGAAAGTATCTTTAAGAGCATTGAACTTATGGAGCAGCTAAAGCCTTTGAGCATGGTCTCCTACATGCTTGTGCTTTTCCCTGGAACTGCTCTTTACAAAAATCTGTTCAGTTGCACCGATAGCAATACACCCCTCACACAAAAGATTATCTTAAATTACAAACCTTCAGGTCGTGTCGTCAAAATAAAGTCCAGATTGGCCTCTAATTTAAATAAACGGACATGGCCGGATTTGGCCACCCTCAATAATGAAAATAAGATCGTGCATTTTCATGATAAAGAAGAAGAAAGTAGTATATGGGATCAGAAGATTGAAGATATTCCCTGGTTTGAACTTGATCCAAATCTTGATTTTGAAATGGTCAAAGGGTTTGGAGAGGCATTGAGAAATTCATTTTATTCAAATGTTCACCGTTTTGCACTTGATATAAGACTTGTGGACAATAAAGAGCTATATCCTTATCATGCGGACTTTCTCTCAAGGCTTGCCATGACATTCAGCCATGGAGATTATGCCTCAAACCCGAAGGTTCAAAATCAGGATAGCACTGCTGCAACTCTTTATAAACAGGCTCTCTCTTACAGTCCTGATGCAAGGGCATATCTTGGACTTGCCATGCTTATGCAAAAACAGAAAAATTTTAAAGAAGCTGTTGCGATTATTGAACAGGCTTTTCATGCCCAAAGCGGTATTGCCAATTGCCATAACCTGAATATTAAACGACAACTTGTACTGTGCATGGCTATAAGTCTGATGAACATGGGAAAGTTCAAAGAGGCATTAACATGGCTTGAGCCATTCGTAAATGATGAGGATGTAAAACCATATTTGGCAGCATGCCTGTCAAGGCTATGAAAACAAAAAAAGCCTTTTTCTCATTGTATCTTCAAGATACTGTCTTTGCTGCTCGAACTGCTCGGGTGTCTGGGCAGGTTCAAAAGATATCTTCTCACCAAACAACAGAGTAACTTTAGAAAATGGTTTTGGCAGCATAAACTTGTCCCAGGAGTTAAAAAACCATGCTTTGTCAGAGGATATATAAAAAGGGACAATAATTGCTCCGCTCTCTTTTGCCATCTTGATGACTCCAGGCTTCACAATACCCATAGGGCCTCTTGGACCGTCAAGAATTTGTGCACCAAAACCATAACACTTCAGATGTTCGATCATCTCGAGAAGAGCCTCTTTTCCCCCTTTTGAGGATGAGCCTCTTGCGGTATGCCATCCTGTTCTGTTAGCTACACCTGCAATCAGTTCACCATCACGGCTCTGGCTGATCATAAGTCCAGGATTTAAACGGGCATAGCTTTTAAAGTGGCGTATGGCAGCAAAAAACTGCTGATGCCATGCACAGAGCAGCACTCTTTTTCCAGCTTTCAACTCGTTTTGCCACTGTTGTTCATTAACTACGTTGAAACGGAAGGTCATGGAATATAACCTTATAAAAAAATAGATAAATGCAATAAAGGGTTTTGTATATATGATGAACTTCATTTTTTTCAACATTATGGTTCCTTTACCGTGAAAACACATTTTTACTTTAATTATTCGGGATGATCGGATTTCGATCATGAACGTTTATTAACATCTGTTATTTTATTAATCTCTGGCTGTTAACCCATTCAATTTTACTCATCAATCCTCTTATGATTCTAACATCTCGATCCACAAGATTACTCCTTCCCAATATTTGCCTGAATGTCCTCAAAAGATGATCAGGATTCTGCGGGTCAAGAAACTCTATATCGCATAGAGCTTTTTTCATGTGACTGTACATTTGCTCAATAGATTCAATGGTGGCTGGAGTCCTGGTAGAAACAGGTTTTGTGATTCTGTTTTTCATTGCTTTTGAAGTTTCGTAAAGCAATATTGCCAAAGCATGAGACAGATTCATGGATGGAAAAGCATCATCTGTCGGGATAGTTACAAAATGCTGACAAAGGGCAAGTTCATCAGCATTAAGGCCATTATCTTCGCGTCCAAGCACTAAAGCACATTGAATTGCAACATCAAGGTCTGCAATGGACTTACCTGCCGGCTCTGGAGTGAGAAAGTTTTTTCTGTACTTCCCGAACCTCCGTGTGGTGCCAAAAGCAACGTGACAATCAGCCAAAGCTTCGCCAAGAGAGTCGAACAGCCTGGCATCAACAAGCATATGTTGAGCACTTAACGCCATCTTTCTGGCCTGTTCAGACTTATATTCTTTACAAGGATTAACAAGCCTTAGATCTTTAAAGCCAAAATTCATCATTGCCCTGCATACTGACCCGATATTTAAAGGTCCCTGGGGTTCAACAAGAATAACAGTCAGATTATTATGGGTTCTCAATCAGTTACTTTCCTTTCTATTATTTTTACTCTTTTAGAGGCTTTAAATACAACCACAATTGTAGCAAAACTTCATATATTCTTACTAAGAAATCTCAATCAGACACTCATTACAGCAAAACTGCTTATGTTTCATCTTTCACGGCTATCTAAAAGAAGAGTAACAGGTCCGCTATTTACAAGAGAGACATCCATCATTGCCCTGAACTGACCTGTTTCAGTATGGATTCCATTTTGCCGGACCTGTTTTACGAAATACTCATAAAGTTGCTCTGCGGTTTCAGGGGAAGCTGCATTGGTAAAAGATGGTCTTCTGCCTTTACGGCAATCTCCAAGAAGCGTAAACTGGGATACAACAAGCATCTTTGCCTTTATATCAATCAACGAGCGATTCATCTTGCCCTGATCATCTTCAAAGATTCTCAAATGGACAATCTTGTCTGCCAGAAAATCTGCGTCAGCTTCTGTATCCTCTTTTGCAACACCAAGAAGCACCATCAATCCATTACCGATATGCCCTTTAATATAACCATCTACAGATACATCTGCATTTGAAACTCTTTGAACAACTGCTTTCATTTAATATCCCTTGCCGTAAAAAGTAAAAACACCTGACCATCAGGGCTAATGCTGTTGACTTAAGCCCTGACGTGTAAGGTCAGCCCTTTGTCTGAATTAGGATGCTCAGGATTAAAAGATGTACAGGATGAGAAAAAATCCTGCTTTATCCTGTACATCCTGTTTATCCTGATTCAGACAAAGGGAAACCACAAGACTTAAGTCAACAGCATTGACCATCAGGGCAAGGTGTTTTATAGAAATAAACCTTCATGGCCATTATGTGGCCACCCCGAACTATGAAAATCAGAATGTATTTTCATGGTAAACAATCATAGTCAAATTCTGGCCATCCCGAATTATGAAAATTAGAGGGGATTTTCATGATAACCGCCATACCCTGATGGGCACAACGAAAAATGAAAGCCCCATGTTGAAGCTTTTTTAAAAGACTTTCACATAAAATTTTAACCAATAGTATTCTTAACGATTCCAATCAGTTTTTCCGGATCAAATGGTTTTGACAGCCATGTAATGGCTTTATCAATGGAAAGATGACGGCTTGCCATTCCACTTATGACAATTACCGGTATATCCTTCAAATTTTTATGTTTGGAAAATCTTCTGAAAAATTTTGGCCCCCACTCCTTGGGCATATCAAGATCCAGTGTGATCAGGTCAGGCATCTCTTTTTGTAGAACCTCAAATGCTTCTGCACCGTCGTTTGCAGTACAGGTTTCATAACCATTGTCATTAAATATATTGACAAGATATCTTACAATCACAGGGTCATCATCAACAACAAGTATTTTTTTAGGCATTCTCTCCTCCAGTTACTCTTATTTATTTCTTTTCGATACTTCTTATTTTCTGTGACACTCTCCACATACAACTGGCCCTTTTTCTCTAGAAAGATGGCAATCTCTGCATAGTTTATGATACTTTGCAGCAAGTCCGATATCCGTATTATTTGAGTTTTTACTATCTGCATGACACTCTGAACAGGGTTGGCCTTCTGATGATTCATCCGGTACAAGTTCTTCATGTTCGTCATAGATATGGTGACATTCCGAACAGTTTTCTATACCAGCTGTCTCGTTGTGAATATCATGCTCAAAGCAGATAAAGGGCCTTGTATTGGTATTTTTATCAATACTTTCGTTGTTTATGTTGAAGCAGTCATCAGCATAAACTATTCCAGCAGACATAAGTATCAGACCAATACCTGTCACAAAAATAGATGTCAGAATAATAATATTATGTATGATTTTTTTCATTTTGAGTTCTTTCTCCTCTAATAACTCAGGCAATTATTGAGTCCATTACTATCCCTTACGCTTATTACCAAAGGTACTCAATCTATGACTTTATTATTCAGGCAATTCAAGAATCTCATAAATAATATCACCAAAGAATTTGAGCTCCATCTCAACACCATAATGGTGGATAATATCTTCAAGCCCCCCATGACAGTTATGACATGGAGCAATAACCACCTCTGCACCTTTGGCCTTTGCTGCAAAAAGCTGCTTGGCTTTTTGCTTGCCGCTTTCCACTCTTGCGTTTTTAAAAGGGGGACCGCAGTTGATGACACCACCACCGGCACTGCAACAGTAGTTATGTTCTCTATTTGGGGTCATCTCTATAAAATTTTCACATGTGGCATTGACAATATTTCGTGCCATCTCATGGAGACCTCTGCCTCTTGAGATATTACAGGGGTCATGCAAGGTAACGGGCTGTTCAAATTTTTTCTTTATTTTAATTTTATTATTCTCAAAGAGTTCGTTGTAATATTCGATGGCATGAACAACCTCTATCGGAGGCATTCTCCATCCTAAAGCACGATTTCCAACATCATAGACTGATCGGAATGCATGGCCACACTCTCCCATGACAATCCGTTTTGCCCTTAAATTCAAAGCTGATTCAAAATGGCGTCTTTTGAGACGCTCCATCATCTCATAGTCTCCGGTGAACATGCACATATCACTGTTATCCCATCCGGGCATTGAAGGCATTGTCCAGTTTTCACCAGCGGCATTCATAATCACCGCTGCTTGAAATATAAGCTGAGCCCTGAATTTGGGCTCAGGCCCGATTACAGAATAGAATATATCCGCTCCTTCCTTATCCAATGGAATCCTTAAATTTTCCATTGCATCCTGGGCCTCTTCCTCCTGCCACATCAAAGTATCAATCCACTCATCATCTTTTACCCACATCTGATTCATGGTGACCGAATGGCTGTGGGCAGTATCTTGAATATAAAGTGGGACAACACCAAGTTTGTGGCAAATTCTGCGCATCACAGACATGACATAAGCCACATCAAGCCCAAACGGGCAATACATGGCACACCTTTTACACATATTGCACTGAGTGTAGGCAATAGTGGCTGCCTGCTTTATAAATTCAGGAGAGACCTTGCCCTTTTTACGCATTATCTCCCACAGGGTCTGCTTCACCTTTCCTGCCGGAGAGTATCTTGGATCATTAAGGGAGAGAAAAAAATGGCAACCTTTACTGCACATGCCGCAGTGCACACAAGTCTCCACATAAACTTTGAGCCTTGCTCCGGTTTCATCACTTAGCACTTGCTGGATAACACTCTCGATTTTCTCAGGAGTCAGCTGTTCCAAACCTTTTAAAATTCCCTGATCTTCTGTTTTTTTAGTCTCTGTGACCGATTTGGCTTCAGTCATGGTTAACACCTCTTTATTTTTCTTAAATATTTGACACTAATAAATATTATTGGTCTCGTAAAAAGGCCAGATTTAGTAATTTAGAATTTAGTAACTCACTAATTTTATTGCATGGTTATTTGGATAGATTGATTTTTTACAAGGTAATCAATATTATCAAATGTGAGTTTTTTGTGAGCAGCTCCGCTTTATTGGCGAATAGTTAAGAACTACCAATCCTTTGCCATACGAACGCCACCAAATTCAGATCCGATATATCCCCTTGTAAAAGGAAAAAGAAACATATGAAATAGCTTTGTAAAAGGGATGGCCATCAGCATAATTTCACCGGAAATAATATGAATAATGGTCATGACAGCAAAGCCTGGAAACTGATGGTAAACCCAGAATCCAGTAACAAAAGGGGCGGCCACAATAAAAAGGATAATAAAATCCATTGGTGTAGTGAGATATCTGACATCAGCAAGTTTAATTCGCCTCCATAAAAAAAAGAGGCATGACCCAATAACTATAAGTGTCATCAAATCGGCCACTGTGTTGGAAAGGGTAAACCAACTGATGTTGAAATTCTCTTTCCAAAGAACTACATGACCAAAGACAAACAAAGGTGTAATAAAAAGAGATATGTGAAACATAAAAGTCACAACAGTCATAGCAGGGTTGATCTGCATGCTTCTGCTGCCAAACGGAATGATCCAATGTGCAATCGAACGCAAGGCAAATTTCATATTCATGTACTCAAATACCGCACTATCCTTTTTTTTAGCAAGTTGCCAGATAGAATAAAAACGCCAGCCACTTCCAAAAATAAAGACAAGAAAAGTGATCCAGGCAAAAGGGCCTGTAAAAAAAGAGTAATAATCATGCATGGCTCAATTCTCCTTATATCATATGCAGCGAGGGCATTAGTACTGCATACATGTTGTTCTGCTGTTTTTGCTCAGCAATTTCAATTCAACAAAAATTATAGCTAATCTCTTTATATTCTTAAAGCGAGATGATCTCCCTGTTAAACAGATCCCCTTTACGACCTCTTATCAGCATACTGGAGCTGTCAGGGCTGAACAAGGGGGATTCCAGATCCTCATACTGTGCATTTAGTCTTTTGCCGTTAAGGGCGATATAGTAAAAATCACCTTTTTTTACCTTGGCGGCAAGGTGTAAACCATCAAGGCTGAAAACCGGTGGCCATACCATATCAAAAGGTTCATCCCATCTTGTTCCATCCACAGCCACACCCCATTTACCATTATCTTTAAAAAGACAGGCGATTCTGCTTCCATCAGGGCTGAAAACAATGTCAGAGACACAGTCAGAAAAATTGATACCCCAAGAAATATTATCAATAGCAATAGTCCACCTTCCGAACGAAGGTGATACAATGGCAGCAATCTTTGTTCCATCAGGAGAATAGTTATGTTGCCAGAGCTGAAAATATGGGGTCTCCCATAAAATGATCCCATCTTTTGCTAGAAACCATTTACCTCCTTTTTTGACCGGTGCGGTGACAGAATTGTCATTTGGAGAGAAACATGGCTCCCAAACTGAAGAAAAAGATCTGTCCCATGTCTTTCCATCAACAGCAATGTAATATTCGCCATATGAGGCTCTAACTGAAGCTGCAACATGGCTGGAATCTTTTGAAAATGACGGATTCCACACATTCATGAAGTTATGGCTCCATGCATCTCCATTTACCGCAATTGAATAGCAGCCTTGCCTGAATTTAAAAATTTCGCTTTCAAGTACAGTCACCGATTCAATGACTGCTGCTGTTTTTTGGCCGTCTGGACTCAAAATCATCCCGGTCAGCCGAGAAAACGCATTTTCCCAGGGAATCTCATTGTTGACAACACAATAGGAGAGCTCCTTTTGAACAGATACTGCTATCTGTCCATTGGAATTAAAGGTCATGTTCCATATAAAATCATAGCTGTTTTCCCAGGGGGTATCATCTGTGGAGACTTTCCATTTACCAGTTTCAGATACAAATGCAGAGAGGCGACTATCAGGGCCAAATCGCAAATTCCACACTTTGTCATAACCGCTTTCCCAAGGCTCAGGTTCACCCTCGCTAGTCTGAGTGCATACGGTGAACTCCATATCATCATTTTTTACAATTATTCCAACTCTCTCTCCATCAGGGCTCGCACGGAGCTCTTCTATATATGAAAATTTATTTTTCAATGCACTAAAGTCAGCCACCAGTTTTGTACCAGCATTCCAATCCCACGTATCACAATTGTTCATCATGCCCTCCATACACAAGTTACCATAATATAACCATGACCATTTAAAATGATTATATGTTCTTAACACTCTACCCATTTTTTGCAACTACTATTTATTATAGTGCTACAATTTATTCTCTATTAACAGCAATTTATCATTTAATTGTCATGCTTCATTTGCCGGTTTACACTTTCTTTAACCACATTCCCATTCTTAGGTGATTTTCTCAAAAAAAGTGTCAACTACTTTTGAGGTGATATGAAAAATGCCATTTAATTTCATTTTTTTCTATCGCTCTCACTCCGAACTTTTAATCAACCAATAATTGCGGCAACACTGTTTATGTTATTTTCTACAATTTAAGTTTTTGAATATTTGTCATTTATTCAAAATGTGTTATAAGGAATGCTCACTAAAAACAACAATAATAGAATATGAATAATTAGCCGCTTAGTTTAAGGTTCTTGTGCAATCAAAACATCATACATTTATAGAATATGGTAAGGTTTAAAATGTATAAAACAGATAACGGCACCTTGTTAGCTTTTCCTTCAACTACAAAAAAGAGATTGCCAAATAGCAAAACAATCTCCCTGGAAGATGAGATCTATAACCTGAGAAAAACTTTGCCTGTGGCTGAAAAACCGACCATATCGACAGAGGCCATTCAATTAAGAGAACAGGAAGCTCAGTACCGAGAACTTGTGGAGGCCCTTAATGTCGGAGTTTATCGAACAACAGCACATAATAAAAATTTCTTAAAAGCCAACACAGCTATGGCACATATCTTTGGCTACGACTCCATTGAAGAGTTTATGAGAACCTCCATGTCCGACCACTATCAGCATCCTGAACAACGCCTGGAAGTAATGGAAATGTTACGAAGAAATGGATGCTGTAAGAACCTTGAAGTTCCAATGAACAAAAAAGATGGCACCAAAATTTGGGTCTCTTTCAATGTTACTGTAAAATATGAAAACGATAATAATGCAACGGAACGTAAAATCAAATGGATCGACGGAGTAGCGGAAGATATTACTGAACGGAAAGAGGCAATAAACAAATTACAGGAACTCAACGAAGCATATCAACGCTTTGTTCCCCATGAATTTTTACAAACACTGGGAAAAAAAAGCATTCAGGATGTCCAGTTAAATGATCGTATCCAAAAAGAGATGTCGATACTCTTTTCAGATATCAGACATTTCTGCATGTTCTCCGAAGCCATGACTCCTGAGGATAACTTCAGATTTATCAATTCATATCTGAGCCACATGGGTCCAATTGTTCGCCAGCATAACGGTTTTATTGACAAATTTATAGGAGATTCTATCATGGCACTCTTTGGAGGAAGTGCTGATGATGCAGTCTCTTCAGCAATTGTCATGCTCAGAACACTAAAAGACTATAATGAGGGACGAAAACGGGCGGGCTATCTTCCGGTTCAGATCGGTATCGGTATAAACACTGGTACGCTTATGCTGGGAACACTTGGTGAAGCTCACAGAATGGAGGGGACTGTGGTTGGGGATGCTGTAAATACCGCATCCCGCCTGGAGAAACTGACAAAGCATTACAAACGTCCCCTTCTTATAAGTGAAAATACCCTCAATGCACTCAAGGATCCCTCAGTATACGATATAAGGCATGTAGGACGTGTCATTGTAGAGGGAAGATCTCAGCCCATATCAGTTTACGAAGTATCTGACTTATAGATTACCCCAATATAGTTGCCTCCATCATAATATCAAGGATTTCCTCGATATTACTTTGTGCACATGAGGCATCCATGCTACATCCACCTGCCCCTGTATGCCCCCCTCCTCCATATTTTGAAAGCAGTTTTCCAATATTCAGATTAAAGCCATCTTTAAATATACTCCGTCCAATACTGACAAGAACTATATTCCTATCGCGGTCGTCATACCTTATTTTAACACTTGCCACACAGTTGGGAAACAGAGAGTAGGTTAAAAAACGGTTACCTGAGGGTGCCCTGTCCAGCGACCTGAAATCGGTCACAGAGATATTGCCATGAATTTGAGTATACCTTTTAAGAATATCTGCGTATGCAATATTTTCATCAATCACTTTGGTACACCGTTTTTTTACGTCTCCATCTGTAAGGATTTGATCAATATTTTTTTGACGCAGAAGATGAACTAACCTATTCCAGTATGGGGGGTCAGAATCGTCACGGTTCTTGACAGTCATTGAAAGAAGGATAAACGGGTAGTTCTGGGGGTAAAGAACCTGGTCCATTGAAAGAGTGGCTGCGTCAATGACATCCGTCTCTCGAATAAGTTCATCAAAATCCCTGGTCACCTTCCCCTGCTCCCTGTAATATTGATAGACTACTCCGGCAGCAGATGGGGCAATCTTGAAAGCTCCTTCAATAAGTCGGTTGTTACTGTTGGAGATGTAATCAGTGAATTGTGTACTGTTGGATACGTGATGGTCAAACCAGACTGAACATCTTGGATCAAATGGAAGATTTGCCATGATGTCTCCCTGTTTGATATCTGCATTGCCATTTTGTACCTGGCTTGGCTCCAGCCACACCAAGGGCAACTCTTTCTGATGGGCTTCCAGAATAATTACAGCACACACAATGCCGTCAAAGTCGGGTCTTGTGACTATTCTCATGTTGTTTCGTTCTTTTTATATTAAATTGTCCAAGTTGATTTTACTTTTTCCATGCCACGCCTGTTTACTTTTATTATCAGGCTGTTTATTGTTATATATCGGTATGTTCTTAAATTTCAATTTAAAAGTTTTAAAAAACTTACGGTGGGACATTATGATTCTATACGATGGACTCTATGAATGGGATGGAAAAAGTACAGACGGAAAACAACCTATATGCTGGTGGCCAGGCTCTTACCGGATGAGAATTGTTGATCTTTCGTCAGATAATCCCAAAATAATATACCTTAAGTCATATGCTGTTATTTTAAAAAACAGTGGAAGAGGAACTTCTCTTAAAAATTATATCCATAATTTTGCACGGGTGGTATCAAAAAAATTCAACATTGAGATCGAAAAGACATTATGGGCAGAAATAGGCCATGATGATACAAATATTGATGAACGTCTCATGATTGCCAATATCCGCTGTATGTCATATGTGGGAGATAAACAACTTCTCTCATCAGTCTGGAGAGCAATAATGCCCAATGAACTTAAGCTTCTGGCTCCTTGGATTTTCTAGAGTTTCTACAGTAGCCAATAAGTTAATCTTCGGTTCAAATAGGCCACAGATTCAAAATTTTAAACTCCAAAACTTAGGGTTCAAAATTTTGAACCGGCAAAATATAGAGAAAAAAAGCCTTTATATCAAATATTTATGAGTTATTACAACCTTCAAAAAATCAAAACCGATTCATTATTTTGAACTTTGAAGATATTTATCAGGCACATCAGAGATGATATTATCAAAAGCCTTCAAACACTCCACATATTTTAAACCAATATAACTATTTATTTTTATTAAACATATCTATCAACGAACAAATTATTTTTTATTTTTCTTCATTTTGGATCACAGTTGGCAACACATTTGCATTAGTAGATATTCAAACACTAACATAAAGTTAGTTTTCATCTTTTTCCTCCTTTTAAAAAGGCTGGTTTCAGAAATGGTTCTGAAATCGGCCTTTTTAAGTTCATGCCACCACCTGCATAAAATATCACTTGATATCAGTGCATCGTCAACCCTAAAAATATTAAAAACAGCAAATGACAAAATCCTACACACCCGAAGAAATAGATAAATGTATCTCCATGCTTGAAAACATGACGGAACAAAGCGAACTTCTTGCACATATACCTGAGCAAAAAAGAATTGCTCTTCTTTCGGCAGCAGGGAGGATCTCGCGGCCGGACAGAAAATATCTCAAACAGAGACGCAAGGAGCTCAACAAGATACAACGACAGCCGGTTATTAAGCATGACAGACGGGCCAGAGCAGCCACAGGTATAAGAAGTGCCAGAGAAACAGATGTATTTGAAGCTCCTGCAAAAATCACTGCCATCTCTTCAAGCAGGGATGGTTCTGCAAAACAACTTAATTCGCCTCGTAACTGCTATGTCTGCAAGACAAAATACACAACATTGCACCATTTCTATGATTCAATGTGCCCTCAATGTGCTGACTTTAACTACCAAAAACGCTTTCAGACAGCTTCTCTTGAAGGCAAAGTTGCCCTGATTACTGGCTCCAGGCTTAAAATAGGATATCAGGCTGCCTTGATGATGCTTCGTGCAGGGGCAAAAGTTGTTGCTACAACGCGCTTTCCGGTTGATGCTGCTATTCGTTATTCCAGAGAGAAGGATTTTCATGAGTGGAAACAGAGACTTGACATATATGGCCTGGATTTAAGACACATCCCAAGTGTTGAGATATTTGCGGGCTATATTGAAAACCACTATCATCGACTTGATATTCTCATCAACAACGCTGCACAGACTGTCAGAAGGCCACCAGGATTTTATGCACATCTTATGGAAAATGAGAATCTGACCACAGAGACTTTGCGACTTTCTCATCCAGATGCTGCACGGCTACTTGAAGAGCACAGTATATGCAAAGAGAGATTAAATGCGATTACCCTTAAACAGCACCCGGCTCACGAACAAATTATTAATGGGATTGATAACAAGTCTGCGGTCATGCCGATCACATGGCATAACCGTGATGATGCCCCTGCAATAGGACTGCGAGCATCTGCACAGCTATCCCAAATTCCCTACAGCCTTGATGACTCTATCGGAACTGAAGAAATTTTTCCAGGAGGGCGGCTTGATATGGATCTTCAGCAGATTGACTTGCGTACAACCAATAGCTGGAGGCTTAAACTTGGTGAGATTCACACATCTGAAATGGTGGAAGTTCAGTTGGTCAATGCTGTTGCCCCGTTTGTTCTTTGCAACAGACTTATTGATCTTATGAAAAAAGATTACACAGGGCAAAAACACATTGTAAATGTAACAGCCATGGAGGGAAAATTTCACAGATTCAAGCAGGCTTCGCGCCATCCCCACACAAACATGGCAAAAGCTGCTTTAAACATGATGACCCATACGGCTGCGGCTGACCTTGCAAAGCATGGAATATATATAAATGCGGTGGATACAGGATGGGTAACAGACGAAGATCCTGTTGCTCTTGCCAAAAAAAAAGAAGAGGTGCATGATTTCCAGCCGCCACTAGATATCGTTGATGGTGCTGCCAGAATATGCGACCCCTTCTTTGATGGTATTTTGACTGAAAAGCACTGGTGTGGAAAATTCCTGAAAGATTACAAACCGATTGACTGGTGATAACCGGCACGGCCGGAGCTGGGTATTGGATCTGGGCCACAACGAAGAATGAAAGTCATATACACACAGCTATCTGAAGAGATTTTCACACAAAAGGCTTTTTCAAATCCTGATTGCCGCCAGAAAGCCTCCATGCATGGCATCATTTAGTTTGCCTGGCTTGACGCAATCCCCGATTGTGGAAAACGAGATTCCATGTTTTTCCATCTTGTTTTCCAGATCTGTCTCCACTCTTCTTCTGATCTCTATTTCAATATCTTTGACTGCTGTAGAGCCTGATGCCAGGATCACACTGTCAAACTGCTCCTGGCAGATTTGCCCCTCTTTTTCAAATTCAACCAATCCATTCTTGATAGACAGAACCTTTGCACCGGTTTTGATCTGAACACCATATCTTTTCAGGTTGTTCATCAGAATCCATTTTGTTGATTTGCCCACATCCTGACCAGCCTTGTCAAGCATTTCAAATACAGTCACCTTTGAAGAACCGTTAAACATATAATGTTTCAGCCGCTCCACTTCCAGGGCATCATAGGTCATAAGAAAATGAAGCATATCAGGCGAGAGAGTGCCCTTGTGAGCTATAAAAAACGCTGTTTCAAGGCCCACAGCCCCGCCGCCTATTACAGCCACACTTTTTCCAAGATACGGGCTGTTTTTCAATACATCCCATGAAGAGAGGACTCCTGAGTCATCCGCCCCCTTAATTGGCGGAATAATGGGCTTTGCACCCTGAGCAATAATAAGGTGGTCAGGATTTATTTTTTTGATCAGATCTAAATCAACGACTATATTCAGGTGAATTGGAATATCATATTTTTTGAGCATGGCCCTGTAGTAGCGTATATATTCAAGAAGCTCCTGCTTATGGGGGGGAGCAGCAGCAGTCCAGAGCTGCCCACCTATATCTTCGCTCTTTTCATAGATCTCCACATGATGCCCTGCCCTCTTTGCAGTGACAGCAGCTTCAAGGCCTGCAACACCTGCACCCACTACCATAACATTTTTGGCCTGGACACATTTTGAAATTTTTCTCTCTCCTTCAAATCCAGCTCGCACATTTCCAATGCAGGAGACGGGTCGCCCTGAAAAGATCTCATCAGTGCACCCTTGGGAGCAGGCCACACAGGGTCTGATCTCTTCAGGCTTGCCCATTTTAGCTTTTTGGGGCCAGAACGGGTCGGCAATCAACACCCGTCCAAGATTGACCATGTCTGCCTGACCATCCCTTAAAATACGTTCGGCCTGTTCTGGCGTGGCAATTCTGTTGGATGCCATCACAGGTACTAAAACCGCATGTTTTATATTCATTGCAAGATATGAGAAGCCAGATTGCGGAAGCTCCATGGGAAGTTGGGGAACTTTTGATTCATGCCATCCGCCGGTCACATTAATGATATCAGCTCCCGCTTTTTCATACACCCTTGCAATCTCGGGTGTTTCAGTATCAGTCGTGCTTCCTGGAACGAAATCGTTTCCTGCCATCCTGACCCCGATGGGAAAATCAGTCCCTACTTTATCCCTGATCATCTCTATGATCTGCCTTGGGAATCTTGTCCGGTTTTCAAAACTTCCACCATATTCATCCCTTCTGATGTTTGTCAGAGGAGATAAAAACTGTGTAATTAGATATCCGGCAGAAGCGATAATTTCAACCCCTTCAAATCCAGCTTTTTTTGCTCTGTCTGCCGCATTCGCAAAGGCTATCTGGACAGCATGAATATCTTCAAGGGTCATCTCTTTTGGTGTGGTTTTGGAATAATTTGAAAAGAGTGCTGAAGGTGCAATTGGAGTTTCGTTATTGATAAGAAATGGGTGGGTATAGGCACCACCGTGAAATAGTTGAATCCAGGGGCTTGCACCATGACTTTTGATCATCTGCGTGGCCTTTAAAAATGAGTCGATCGCCTCATCTTTGGCAAGGGACAAGGGTACAAAACCTGAGCCTATAAAGTCAATTCCAACAGGGCCTATGGTTACAATACCGGCTCCACCTTTTGCGATTTCATTATAGAAATTATAATATTTATCATTTAGCTTTGTGTCATATGAATATAAAAGACCCAAGGATGGATAGGCAATCCGGTTCCTGATTTCCAACCGGTTGATCGTTATGGGGCTAAAAAGAGTGCTGTACATGCTATCTCCTTATTGGTTCCGTCTGACCTTAAAAAACAAATGTTGTTCAACAGATGGCCACAACGATGGTTCACAATCCTGAAAATTTGGCGATCACGTCACACATCACTTCACTTGCACCGCCGCCAATCGAAATAAGTCTTGAATCTCTGTAAAATCTTGAAATTTTCATTTCATTCATAAGTCCCATTCCACCATACATCTGAAGGCATCCGTCTGCCACTTCAGTTACAAGACTCCCGCTTTTGAGCTTTGCCATTGATATCTGAACTGTCGCATCCTGTCCTGCCATTTTCATCCGAACAATATGATAGGCAAGCTGCTGGAGGCACTCTATTTCGGTGAGCCATCCGGCAATTCTGTGGCGAAGAACCTGCTTGGTAATCAAAGGTTTGCCAAACACGACACGACCTCTAATGTATGCAACCACATCATCAATCATCCTCCTTGCCCATACATAAGCCATTGGAATAACGCTGAACCGTTCATGCTGAAACTGCATCATCTGTTGAATAAAACCCTCTCCCTCTCGTCCAATAAGGTTTTCAGCGGGAATTCTCATTTCATCAAAATATAACTCTGCCGTATCAGAGCTTCTCATTCCAAGTTTATCAAGCTTTTTGCTTACATGAAACCCTGGCAGATCTGTAGGAACCACAAACAGAGAAAAACTGTGATACCCTGGGTCATCACTGGTTCTGGCAAGAAGAGTCAAAAAATCAGCCTGTGTACCATTGGTGATATATGTTTTGGAGCCATTCAGGATATAGTGATCTCCATCTTTTCTCGCAAAGGTCTTCAGAGCAGCCACGTCAGATCCTGCATCCGGCTCTGTCACTGCAATGGCCGAAACCATATCCCCTTTAAGTGCAGGTTTAAGATAGGTCTCTTTTAGATAGTCAGAACCAAAATCATTAATGGCAGGGGTGGCCATATTGGACTGTACGGCAATGGCCATTGGAATACCTCCGCAATCAATCCTTGCACACTCTTCAAGCACCACTGTTTCATACCAGTAATCAAGCCCCTCTCCCCCCCACTTCTCATCGTACCTGATGCCAAGAAAACCCAAATCACCCATTTTTTTAAAGAGCTCATGCAGGGGGGCAATCCCTTTTTCCTCCCACTCATCTACATGCGGATTGATCTCCTTGTTCACAAAATCCCGTACCGCTTTTCTGACAAGATCATGCTCTTTTGTAAAATACAAATCGTTACCCATTTTTTATATTATCCTTTTCAAAATCTGTTAATTTCATGATTATGCTGCAATCTCTGTCTCCAGTTGCTCGTAATTTTTTATACAAAATCCCTCTTTAAGCAACTGTAATCATGTGACTTTAATAGCCGTGATTATGTGGCTTTCATTCTTTGTTGTGACAGAGAGCCAATACTGTGCTCCGGCCGTTCCGGTTATCCTGACTCTATGGTTGTAAAGATATAGGAATTTCAATTATTTTTGACCTGAGGTATTCACCCAGTGTCTTTGCCTGGGGGTCACTTCTCAAAGATGCAGCCACTCCATCTTCCAACACCCCTTTTATGTAAAAATTAAGGGCAAAAAGATTTGGAAGCACATACCTTTCAATGTCAAATCCTGCCATATCAGGAAGCAGCTCCTTTAACTTTTCCGTGGTCAAAAAGTGATTGAGAAAGTTAAACCTATCCATATCTTTTGCCCATACTCCAAGATTGGCATTCCCACCTTTATCTCCTGATCTTGTCGCAAAAAGCCTTCCAAACGCTATTTTTATAAAAGGCCCAGCATATGAGCCATTCTCCAAAGGCAGAGGTTTTTTAGCAGTATGACCGGAGGAGACGGCATCACCTGGATATTCATAAACAGAGTGAAAAATTTTATTTTCTTCTGAATGGGAATCTTGAGTTTGAAGATTACGTATTTCATTATTTATTTTAATATGTTGCACCTTATTTTCAACATCTATTACCGCACCATTTATAACTACCTGCTGCCTGATCTTTTTTAGCGATATCAGAGTCGGCCAGTGCAAAATTGCAGGGGTCTCCTTTGAAGGCGGGCCTGCGAGTGTAAATCCTGGAATTGTGGAGAGTGCAGCCTCTACCATGGCTGAAGAGAAGAGTTTGCCAACTTTTGTGCTGTCTCTATCCATTACGGAAATTCTCAGATATGAAAAAGCTTCGTCATTTATTACAGGATCAGGGTTGTATGATTTTGTAAGCTGAACATCAATCTTTGCAAACTGCTCTTTGCCGCCCATCAGGCCAAACACAATATCCTCAACAACCTTTGCCTTTTTTTCAATATCAAGGCCGGTCAAGATAACAGTCATGCTGTTTTTAAACCCGTAAAGGGTGTTGATGCAGACCTTTGTGGTTCCCGTGGTAGGCTCTCCTTTTACTCCAGAAACTTTTACACAATCATTTCCAAGATCTTCAATCTTCATTGTATCAAACCTGGCCCTCACGTCAGGAGTAAGATAGACAGGTTCCCTTATTTCATATAAAAGCTGGGCTGTCACCGTCCCCTTGGATACAAGCCCCCCTGTCCCTTCATGCTTGGTGATTACAAAAGAGCCATCCTCATGAATCTTGGCAATGGGAAATCCCATCTTTTCATAAGAGGGAACCTCATCCATAAATGAATAGTTGCCTCCTGTGGCCTGGGTTCCGCACTCAATAATATGGCCTGCTGCATAGGCTCCGGCAAGTTTGTCGTAATCGGTCTCCTTCCAGTTGAACTGCCAGGCCGCAGGACCTGAAACCAGAGCAGCGTCAGCTATCCGTCCGCCAACCACAATATCAGCCCCCTGCTGAAGAGCCTTTGTTATTCCAAATCCTCCAAGATATGCGTTGGCTGTGAGAGGTTTGAGACCTGATGATTTAAGATCAATATTTTTATCAAGATGCACAAATTTTTCTCCTGATGCCTGGAGTTCTGCAAGAGTTGGCATCAGGTCATCACCCTGGATATAGGCAATGGTCGGGTTTAACCCCAGAGTCTGGCTCAATATCTTCAACTCTTTTGCAAGGCCAGCCGGATTCAGTCCGCCGGCATTGGCCACAATCTTTATCCCTTTGTCAAGGCATATCCCCATAACCTGCTCCATCTGGGATAGAAAAGTTGATGCATACCCCTTGTCTGGATCTTTTGATCTCATTCTGAACAGCAGTGCCATGGTGAGCTCCGCAAGATAATCCCCGGTCAGAATATCAATCTTTCCACCTTCCACCATCTCTTTTGCCGCACTTAGTCTGTCTCCATAAAAACCGGAGCAGTTTGCGATAATCAATTCATCTTTCATGTTCACCTTCTGCCGTTATTTTGCTTATTCTTTCAAGTATTTAAATTGCTGCTTACTTTGATCTTATATTTCATATTATTTTCCCTGAAACACCGGAGATCTTTTCTCTAAAAATGCACAGATTCCCTCTTTTGCATCATCGGTTTTGGAGACTTTTAAAAGTTCGCCTGAAAGAAGATAGAGTGCCTCCTCAAATGGCATGGATTCAACACAGCTGAAAGCCCGTTTTCCAAGTTTCATTCCAATGGGACTTTTCATGGAGAGATCATGAAGAATTTTAAGTGTCTGCTGTTCAAAAGTTGCTCTGGGAAAGATCCTTGTGATCAACCCAATCTCAAGAGCCTCACTGGCAGAAAGTCTCTCTCCAAGAAGCATCATTTCCATCGCTTTTTTTCGTAAAACATTCCTGAAAACAAGGGCTCCAATCATCATTGGAAAAAGGCCGACATTGACTTCAGGGGTTCCGAACTTCACATCATCTCTTGCAAGGACAATATCGCAAGCAAGCATAAACCCGGTTCCACCTGCAAGGCAGTGACCGTTCACTCTGGCAAGTGTGGGTTTTTCAAACCTGTAAATCCTGATCAGAAGATCAGCATAATTTTTAAAGACCTCCAGTTCTGTGTCAGATCCGGAACCGATACTTCCTGCCAGGTCAGCTCCTGAGCAAAAAACTTTATCACCGGCCCCTGTAATGCACACCACCTTGACATCATTATCTTTTTCTGCAAGATCAAGAGCCTCAAGAAAAAGAGTGACAGCTTCCGGACTGATGGCATTCTGACGATTTTCTCTGTTAATTGTGATATAACCGACACCCTCTTTTGTGCTGTATAACAGGTCTTTGTGTTTGATCATTTCTCCAATCTGGGCCCCACTCTCGATCATATTTTTATCTCCCATTTGTTCCATTGTCATGACTCCTTCAGGGATTTTCCCCCTGCTCCTATTTTTTATGCCACCCTCTGCCTTACCAAGTGATCTCCTGTCCTTATCTCTTCTGTCATTGAGGCTCCTGTCATTGAGGCTCCTCTTCTTTTTCAATATCCACAAGAATATCAGCCGGCATGACCTTGTCACCCTCTTTTGTATTTATGCCAGATACGATGCCTTCAAACGGTGCAAAAAGAGTGGTCTCCATTTTCATGGCAGAAACAATGATCAGAGGTTGACCCTTTTCAACTCTGTCTCCAATCTTGATTAGAACCGAAATAACTACAGCAGGCATGGGCGAGGAGACGATTATGGATTGTTTCATAAAGCCTTTTTTTTCAGACAGGTTCTGTTCAAGAAGATCCGAATCCTGAATAAAATAGGATCTCCCCTTGATGATCACGGTTTTTCCACCCTGGTCACTGAAGATAAAAGCATTAACATTCCGTCCGTCAACATTTAGCAAAATATGATGCTCAGATATGATCACAAAGGAGGCATCGTAAATATTATCGCCTGTCTTAACTTTTAAATGGTGGTCAGAAATGGTTGCATCTGCTGATTTTTTCTCCTGGTTTACAATCAGGTTGTATTCCATTGTCTTCTCCTCTGGTACTCATTTTTATAGTTGCCAGTTCCCCAGAGTTCCCCATGGTGAGACTGTTTTTTTTGTGTCTGAAAAAGAGTTGGAATTATTTTTTGCACCCCCAACAGCATCTGCAATAAAAGCAATCATGGCCACATCGATAAGCTCGCTTGCTGAATATATAGACAGTGGCTCAAAATTACTAAGCTCTCTTTCCGAATCAATAGACTCTGACTCAGAATTACTAAACTCTCTTGCTGAATCGATGAACTCTGGTTCAGAATCTCCAGGCTCTCTTGCCGAATCAGCAAGTTCCCTCTCTGAACTATTAAACTCTCTATTAGATTTCCAGCCTGAAAAATGGGCCTTGATGAAATCAGTAAACACCTCTCCGCTTCGGAACGGCCTGGAGTTTAAAACATTCACCATAAATTCAATTGGCGTTTTGACACCCAGAACAACATAATCTTCCAGTGCTTTGACCATTTTACTGATAGCCTGATCCCTTGTTTGTGCATGTACAACAAGTTTGGACAATATCGGGTCATAATCCACCGGAACTTCAAATCCCTGGTAAATCCCGCAATCATTTCTGATTCCAGGCCCTGATGGCTCTTTCATGAATATTATTTTCCCAGGAGACGGTAAGAAATCCTTTTCAGGGTCTTCTGCATAGATTCTGCATTCAATGGCATGCCCTCGGGGATGTATATCCTCCTGCCTGAGCCTCAAGGATTGACCTGCGGCAATCTCGATCTGGTGCCTTACAAGATCGACACCAGTGGTCATCTCTGTAATAGGGTGCTCTACCTGAAGCCGCGTGTTTATCTCCAGAAAATAAAAATTGTTCTTATCATCAAGAAGAAATTCCACAGTTCCGGCATTTTCATAATGTGATGCTTTTGCTGCTCTAACCGCAGCCGCTCCCATCTCCTGTCGCAGTTCAGACGTTAAAATCAAAGCTGGAGTCTCTTCAATAATCTTCTGATGCCTTCTTTGTATGGAACACTCTCGTTCAAACAGATGGATTGTGTTGCCATATTTATCAGCAAGAATCTGAAATTCAATGTGTCGTGCCCTGGTAAAAAATTTCTCGATATAGACATTGCCGTTTCCAAATGCCTTTAACGCCTCCCTTGAGGCAGATGCCACAGCCTCCTTGATCTCATCAGAAGAGTTGACAATCCTGATACCTTTTCCTCCACCGCCGGCTGTGGCTTTTACCAGCACAGGATAGCCTATTTCTTCAACGGCATCTGTCAGATCAGAAGTATCAACACTCACTGCCATATCGGACGTACAGCCAGTCATCCCGTTCAATCCAGGCATAACCGGCACACCGCTATCCAACATTATTTTTCTTGAGGTGATTTTATCTCCAAGGTTCCTGATCGCTTCTGCTGAAGGGCCTATGAACACCAATCCTTCATCTTTGCATCTTTGTGCAAATTTGTAGTTTTCAGAAAGAAAACCATATCCAGGATGAATAGCCTGAGCACGGGTCTGTTTTGCTGCCTTGATAATAGCTTCTATATTAAGATAACTTAACGAGGGCTCGGAAGGTCCGATATAAACCGCCTCATCTGCAGAAAGAACATGAAGTGCTTTCTTATCTACATCAGAATATACGGCAACACTCTTTATACCCATCTCCCTGCAGGTATGGATAACCCTTATTGCAATCTCTGAGCGGTTTGCGATTAAAATTTTTTCAAACATTATCTCTTTTCCTGTTATTGTTTTCTACATTCTAAACACACCAAACCCATAGTCCTGATCCCTCAGAGGTGCATTCAAGGAGGCAGATATGGCAAGCCCCAATACATCCCTTGACTTTACAGGGTCAACAATACCGTCATCCCAGAGCTGGGATGTGCTGTAATAGGCATTACCCTCTTTAAAGGCTGCCTCAATCACCGGTTTTTTTATAAAATCAACCTCTTGTTGACTCATGTTCCCCTGCCCTGATCTGTTTCGTTGGTCATTTGTGATAGTGATAAGAACATCTGCTGCCTGTGCTCCTCCCATAACTCCGATCTGGGCATTGGGCCACATCCACAGCATTCTTGGTGAATATGCCCTGCCGCACATGGCATAATTTCCAGCCCCAAAGGAGGCACCAACAATCATTGTAAACTTGGGCACACTACAGTTTGCAACTGCGTTAACCATCTTATGCCCGTCCTTTATAATGCCTGATCGTTCATAATCTCTTCCCACAATAAACCCGTTAATATTCTGTAGAAAAACAAGAGGGATCTTTCGTTTGTCACAAATTTGGATGAACTGGGTTGCTTTTTGTGCACTCTTTGAAAAAAGGATTCCGTTATTTGCAAGGATACCGACCGGATAGCCGTGGATATTTGCCCATCCGGTAACCAGAGTTTCACCGTACAACTCCTTGAATTCCAAAAACCTTGAACCATCCACAATTCTGGCAATAACCTCCCTGATATCATATGGCCTTGAAAGATCAGGACTGACGATTCCGTACAACTCCTTTGGATCATACAATGGAGATTCAGGAGCTTTCATTGCAAGTCTTGATTTTTCATTATCAGGAAGATTTTTTGTAATTTTTCTGATAATTCTTATGGCATGGGCATCATCTTCAGCATAATAGTCAGAAACACCTGAATCATTGCAGTGAAGTTGTGCCCCTCCAAGGTCATCGGCAAGAACCTCCTCACCTGTTGCCGCCTTCACAAGTGGAGGGCCACCAAGAAAGATGGCACCATGTTGCTTGACATGTACAATCTCATCGCACATTGCAACACCGTAGGCTCCTCCTGCTGTACACAATCCCATAACCCCCACAATCTGGGGAATGCCCATTTTTGACATTCTTGCCTGATTATAAAAGATCCTCCCCCCATCATCGATATCAGGGAAAATTTCAGACTGAAGGGGCAAATAGGCACCTGCGGAATCCATAAGGGTAATAAGGGGCAAACGGTTTTCCATTGCTATGCTCTGGCATCTCAATGTTTTTTTGACACCCATCGGGTATATGGATCCGCCCTTGATCGTGGCATCATTAATGCTGATCATGCACTCTTTGCCCTCAACAACACCAATGCCTACGATAAGTCCTGCTTTATGAATTTTGCCGTCATACATCCCCCTTGCCGCAAGTGGTGCGACTTCCAGAAACGGGGTATTTTTGTCAAGCAGCAGCTCCAGTTTCTTTTTGGCCGGAAGCTTTCCTGACTCCTCATGTCTTTTGACAGCTTTTGCAGATCGCTCGTTCAAAGATCTTTCAAGCTCGCTTTCAAGATCCCTGACAAGAGCTGTCATCTCCTGATAGTTTTTCTGGTACACCTCGGAATTGATATCAACTTTACTTTCAATTACATCCATAATGCCTCTTTTTTAAAAAATGGAAATTGTTTTAAACATCTGCAATTTTAAACTCTGACAGAATCTATTTTTCAACTTTACTGTGAAAACACATCATTGTTTTCATGCTTGAGGGTGGCAGAATTCCGACCATGAACGTTTACCTTGAAAATGCATTTTGATTTTTAGTATTCGGGGGTGTCTAAAATATAGACATTCCTGTTTAACAAGACTGTTTTTAACTTGACGATTCTTCTCTTTTGACAGGTCGTTGCAGACTCCAGTGAACAGGATCATTTCCAGTGTTCTCAATACCCTGGATAATCACATCAATCATTGGATCTACAAGCTCTTCAAGATTGTCAGGGTTTCCGGTCATTACCCAGTTAGTCACCAGATGCTCGATTGTTCCGAGAATCATTGACCTTATAAGATACGGATTGGTGCCCTTTTTAAACTCTCCTGTCTCAATTCCCTGGTCAATTACCGTTGTAATCTGTTTTATTCCAGCCTTGATTGCCACATGACCTTCAGTCTCCAGAAAATTTTTATTATGTTTCAAATAGAGCATGAGAACCGCAGCAAAATCAGGATTTTTCTGGTAGGAATCAATAAAAAGAAAAACAATTGCCCGAAGTTTGTTTGCCGCCCCGCGTATTAATTTCAAATGAAACGTCATGGTATCAAAAAGCATTTGTGAAGCATCAACAGGAATTGAGAATAAAAGTCCCTCTTTGGTTAGAAAGTACTCATAGATAGATGCTTCTGAAATTTTGGCCTTCTTGGCTATTTCCGATATAGTCGCCTCTTTAAAGCCTCTTTGGGAAAAGACCTTGGTTGCCGTATCAATGATCTTTTTCTTTCTTATGTCTGTCTTGTTCTGTGGCATGGCTGTTGAACCCTTGCGAATCAAATTTTTTTTCATTATTCACCCCTTGTATATATCATATATATGGTGAGACTTTTATTCTGTCAATAAAATAAAAGTCATTCTATTAAAATAGATAATTTTTTTATCTATCTAAACTCAATTAATGACTATAAATAATATTAAACTTTTAAATTCAGCTAAAATACAAACCTCAACACTGAATAGACACCCTATATACTCCCTGAATAATCTCCTGATGAGAAAAAATCTTTATCATTAGTTGAATTCCGTATCCGTGTCGCTTTATTTTACCCATTACACGCCCTTAAAACGTAAGCTAAAAATTAGAATCACTCGGTATACAGAACGAATTAATCAGAAACAGTCAGATAATTAAAGATACTTATTCCTATTTTTAGATACGCTTAAATCTTTATATCGATATTATATTTATTTTATTTATTATTTTCTATAAAATAAATATTGACTTTAAGAAAAATATATAATAACTAAAATATCTATAGCTGAATAACAGCTAATTCTAACCAATCAAAGGAGGGCGTCCCCATGGAAGACACCATGACTGTATTTACCGCAAGCAAGTACTGCAATGTCTCATCCAAAACAATTATAAACTGGATTGATGCCGGCCACATCAAAGCCTACAAAACGGTGGGTGGACATCGAAGAATCAAGAAAACCGACCTGGAAAATTTTATGGAAAACCAGGGCATACCTATTCCAAGAGCAAATGATGAGACAGCCAGAAAGAAAATTTTGGTTGTGGACGATGACCTCATCATTGTTGAGTCCATTGTTCAGTGCCTTGAGGAGGATCAGTATGATTATGAAGTGATATCGGCTTCTGACGGATTTGAGGCAGGCCTTCAGGTCAACCATTTCAAACCGGATCTGCTCATACTTGATATAATGATGCCGGACATCAAAGGATATGAAGTGTGCAAAAAGATAAAATCCACCAAAGAGACCGAACATATCAAGATCATAGTCCTGTCTGCCTATCTGGACGATGAAAAATTTCAGCAGATGAAAGAAAATGGGGCAGATCTTTGTCTTTCAAAACCTTTACCTCTATCTCGACTCAAAGATGAAGTGGCAATCCTTCTTGGGTTGAAATAGAAACAGTTGCCATAAAGAATAATGCATCCCGATTTTCATGATTCGGGGCAGCTACAAAACAAACTGCCATGTCAGTTTATTTTTGAAATCAATCCCTTAATAAAATCAGTCCCTTAAAAATATAAAAGATTAAAATAACAGATATAATTACGAAGGAGGTAGGTTATGAACCTGAAAGAATCCCTGGCAAAAAAGAAATTTGTTGTTACATCGGAAATTCAGGCTCCTCTTGGCGATGACAACCCTGAAGAGCTTGTCAACAGCCTTAAAAAAGTTAGGGGCAGAATAGACGGAGTGGCTGTTTCTGATATTGAACTTGAAGGGGTTGTGGGTGACAGTATCCAGACTTGCGATATTTTACGCCAAAACAGCTTCAATGCAATCTATCAGACCACAACCCGCGATAAAAACCGGTTCCAGCTTCAAAAGGATCTCACCCTTGCCCATGAGACCGGCGTTGAAAATCTTCTGGTATTTACAGAAGATTACCGTATTTCAGGAGACAGTCTTCAGGAGTCCATGTTTTTTCATGTTGATTCAGGAAAACTTGCCTCAGTTCTGGAGCACATGAGAGAAGGTCAGACCATTGACGGCAATGCAATGGATAAAAAGATTGAATTTGTCCTTGGTTCAGGAGTGGAGACCCCCTGGGGAAAGAATATCCCCAAAAAAGGGATGGAAGAGATGGAAGATATGATGAACATAGGTACTGGCTATTTTCTTACCACTCCGATCTTTGATGTTGATCAGTTTGAAAAATTTATGAAACAGGTCAACACCTTTAATGTGCCTGTGATTGCAGAAGTAATGATTCTTCGTACAGGCGGAATGGGTAAATTTTTGAATCGCCACTTCAAATCCGGCCTTGTGCCTGAATGGGCTATCCAGAAACTGCTCAAGGCTCCTGACAAGATGAAGGCAAGTATTGAACTCTTTACAGATACAGTAAACAGCCTCAAAGACCTGTGTCAGGGAATTCACATTATTACCATTGGCGGAGAAGACAAGCTGGCACAATATCTAAATGCAGCCAAACTGAAATAATTTTTTCCTGATTTAAAAAAGTCACATAAGCACCGCTATTTAAAGAGACTTTCACATAAAATTTTCACGATAATGTAAAGATATCATTTTAAAGGCTGTAGTCAGGAGGAATAGTCAATATGGCAGAGCCAATTAAACTTCAAGAATTTACATGCGATTTTAAAGAGGAGGTCGCAAACCGCATACCCGAGGCAAATTTTGATCTGTGCCTCACATGCGGAACATGCACAGGAGGATGTCCGGCATCTGAGCAGTATGGAATGGATCCAAGAAAATTTTTGCGGATGCTTCTTCTTGGAATGGACGATGAAATAAGAAAAAGCCCGTGGGCATGGGTATGCACCATGTGCGGACGCTGCATGTCAGCCTGCCCCATGAAAATCAATATCCCCAAATTTATTTACAATGTACGGGGAAGCTGGGATCGAGACAAGAGACCCAAAGGAATCAGGGGTTCTTGCGATCAACACATAAAATCGGGCAATGCCATGGGCGTTCCAAAAGAGGATTTTGTATTTACAGTCGAAGATGTGGCAAACGATATCAGAGAGGCAGAGCCAGAATTTAGCGATCTTGAAATTACAGCAGATCGGGCAGGAGCTTATATGGCCTTGAACCAGAACTCCCGCGAGCCTGTAACAGAGCCGGATGAGCTTGGCCCGCTGTGGAAAATTCTGCACAAGGCAGGAGCAGACTGGACATATCCCACAGTCATGTGGGGCGGTGAGAACTACTGCATGTTTTTAGCTGATGACGAGGGGTGGAAATATATAATGGAGGAGTTTGTTCACCATATTGAACATAACCTCAAAAGCAAGGTGGTGGTAAATACTGAGTGAGGCCACTCATACTTCTCAATCCTGGAAGGATTGAAAAAATACAAGATTCCCCACACCTTTGAATTTAAAAGCATACTTGAGCTTTATGCCCAGTGGATCAAAGATGGCACATTAAAGGTAAACTCTGACTGGAACAAGGATCTTAAGATCAAATTCACGGTTCAGGATCCCTGCAACATCGGCAGAAAAATTGGCACGAACAAAATTGTGGACGACTTGCGTTTTGTGGTCAAAGCCGTTGTTGGTGAAGAGAATTTCGTAGATATGGTTCCCAACCGGTCAAATAATTTCTGCTGTGGAGGCGGCGGCGGAGCCCTTCAAGCCGGCCACACAGAACAGAGAAGAGCCTATGGAAAGGTTAAATTTGATCAAATTATTGCGACCGGTGCCAAGTATGTAATAACTCCGTGCCACAATTGCCATGCCCAGATCGAAGATATGTGCCACCATTACGGCGGCGACTACCACACTTTGCATCTTTGGACAATAATTGCACTTGCAATGGGAATGCTTGGCGAAAATGAACGCACATATCTCGGGCCGGATCTTGCTGATTTCGGTCTGGACACTTAAGGAGGTATCCGATGACTCATCAAAAAAACGGTGCGGTGCTGGTTGTGGGTGCTGGCATTGCCGGTATTCAGGCATCCCTTGACCTTGCGGATTCCGGATACCTTGTATATCTTGTTGACAGCGACTCGGCCATTGGCGGTGTCATGGCCAAACTTGACAAGACATTCCCCACAAATGACTGCTCCATGTGCATCATCTCTCCAAAACTTGTAGAAGCAGGTCGCCATCTCAACATTGAACTTTTAAATAAAACCAGAGTGAAGGAGGTTTTAGGAACCTCTGGCAACTTCAAGGTAAAACTTCTCGAAGAGCCAAGATTTATTGACCTTGAGAAGTGTACAGCCTGCGGAGAGTGTGCAAATGTATGCCCTGTGGAGCTGCCAAGCCAGTTTGATGAAAAGCTGTGCGATCGCAAAGCTGCTTTTAAACTCTATCCTCAAGCCATGCCAAGTGCGTATACAATTGAAAAAGGAGACAGAGCTCCCTGTAAGCTGATCTGCCCTGCAGGATTGAATGTTCAAGGTTATGTCCAGATGGTAAAACAGGGCAAATACAAAGAGGCTCTTGAGATTATAATGGAGCAGCTACCACTTCCAGGGGTTTTGGGACGCATCTGCCCCCATGAGTGCGAAAATGGCTGCCGCCGTGGTGAGCTTGACCAACCGATTGCGATCAGGGATCTCAAGCGTCTTGCAGCAGACAGCTTTGATGCAAGACAGATAGAGATTGAGTGTGCCCCTTCAACAGGAAAAAAGGTGGCTATAATAGGTTCTGGCCCAGCCGGGCTATCTGCTGCCTACCATCTTGCTAAAAAAGGGATTCAATCAACCATATTTGAGGCTCTTTCAAAAGCTGGCGGAATGCTTCGGGTTGGAATTCCCGATCATCGTCTTCCGCCTGAAGTGCTTGACCGTGACATTGAAGTTATTACCAATCTCGGGGTGGAGATACGACTCAACACTCCACTTGGAATCGATCTCTCATCTGACGGATCAAACGCTCAAGGTCAAGATGTTACCATTGACTCTCTGCTTGCAGATGGTTTTGATGCTGTATTTCTTGGTATGGGTGCACACAAAGGTATTGATCTTGCCATACCAGGGGATCACCTTGACGGAGTAAAGCAGGGGGTGGATTATTTAAGAGAGTTGAACCTTACAGGAACGACTGCTACCGGAAAAAAAGTTGCTGTAATTGGTGGAGGAAATGTTGCGATAGATGTGGCAAGAAGTGCGGTGCGTCTTGGTGCTGAAGAGGTGACCATAATTTATCGCCGGACACGCAAGGAGATGCCGGCATGGGAAGAGGAGATCAGTGCGGCTGAAACTGAAGGTGTCAAGATAATCTACCTGTCTGCCCCTCAGCAGGCCATTGGAACAAGCACTGATGCATCAGGAAACCAGCAGGGAACCCTGTCAGCAGTCCGCTGCATAAGAATGGAACTTGGAGAGCCAGACTCATCAGGAAGACGCAGACCAGTTCCTGTTCCGGGAAGTGAATATGATCTTGAGGTTGATCAGCTCATATGTGCTATCGGCCAGCAGCCTGATGTCTCTTCACTCAAAAAGAGGGGTGGTAGTGTTAACGACACGAATATTGATGGTGATGGTACAGGTGGTGAAATCAAGATAACAAAATGGGCTACAACCGAGGTAAATCCCATAACCTTTGAGACTGGAAAAAAAGCAGTTTTTGCCGGTGGAGATCTACAGACAGGCCCGGGAGTTGCTATCAGTGCTATTGCCGCAGGCATGGAGGCTGCTGAATCCATAGCAAGGTATCTCAAGGGCGAAGATATGGCTCTTGGAAGAGAGCGTAACATCACCGAATCCCCAGATTATACACCTATTCTTGAAGATATGCCCAAAGCAAAGCGGGCAAAAGTAAGAGAACTCTCCATAGAGCAGAGAAAAGGCAATTTCAATGAGGTTGAGCTTGGACTTGATCAAGAGTCAGGCAAATACGAAGCTGACCGCTGCCTTAACTGCGGTTACTGCTCCGAATGTATGGCCTGCGTGGATGCCTGTCTTGCCAATGCAGTTGACCATTCCATGATTCCAAAAGTTCATGAGATCGAGGTTGGAGCTGTAATTCTTGCCCCTGGATTTACCCCTTTTAATCCTGCTGTATATGAAACTTACGGTTATGGTACCCATCCAAATATTGTTACAAGTATTGAATTCGAGAGGCTTCTTTCCGCATCAGGCCCATACAAGGGACACCTTGTGAGGCCCTCGGACGAGACAGAGCCCAAAAAGATAGCATGGCTTCAATGTGTAGGATCAAGAGATATAAACAGAGGAGGACACAGTTACTGCTCCGGCGTCTGCTGCATGTATGCGAACAAACAGGCGGTAATCGCCAAAGAGCACAGTGACCATGAACTTGACACTGCAATCTTTTTTATGGACATGAGAACTCACGGAAAGGAGTTTGATAAATATAATATCAGAGCAGAAGATGAAAGCGGTGTAAGATTTGTACGCTCCAGAATCCACTCCATATTTCCCATGAGAGATGACAGACTGCGTATAGTCTATGCCACTGAATCTGGCTCAACTGCTGAAGAGATATTTGATATAGTAGTTCTGTCAATAGGTCTTGCACCTTGTTCGGATGCTGTTGAACTTGCAAATGTGATGGGAATTGAACTTAACCGCCACCAGTTTGCAAAGACATCGAGCCTTGCTCCTGTGACAACAACAAAAGATGGAGTCTATGTATGCGGAGCATTCCAGGAGCCAAAAGATATTCCAATGTCAGTAATGGAGGCATCAGCCGCTGCTGCAATGGCAGCTCAAACTCTTGCGGATCAAAGATGGAGCCTGACCCGAACCAAAGAGCTACCACCGGAAAGG
The DNA here is from genome assembly GCA_015231705.1 of Desulfamplus sp. Taxonomy (GTDB): domain Bacteria; phylum Desulfobacterota; class Desulfobacteria; order Desulfobacterales; family Desulfobacteraceae; genus Desulfamplus. The sequence continues at coordinate 31,765 of JADGBC010000018.1, forward strand.
GATTTCTCCGGAATGTCACCGAGTATCGGCGTATTTGTATGCAACTGCGGAATCAACATAGGCGGGATTGCAGATGTTCCGGCAGTACGCGATTATGCTGCCACCCTGCCCTATGTAACCCATGTTGAGGATAATCTTTTTACCTGTTCTCAGGATTCCCAGGATCATATGAAAAAAGTGATCCTTGAAAAGAATATCAACCGCGTGGTGGTCGCATCCTGCTCTCCAAGAACCCATGAACCACTGTTTCAGGAGACAATAAGAGAGGCAGGACTCAACAAGTATCTGTTTGAAATGGCAAATATAAGAGACCAAAATACTTGGGTTCATATGAACAGCCCTGAAAAAGCGACCCAGAAGGCAAAGGAGTTGGTTCGGATGGCTGTTGCAAAAGCCGCTCATGTTGAGCCTTTGCATCAGGTAAAACTTGCCATCAAAAAATCGGTACTGGTTATAGGAGGAGGTATCTCCGGTATGGAAGCCGCTTTAAGTGTTGCTGATCAAGGTTTCAAAGCCATTCTTGTCGAGAAGAGCGAATCTCTTGGCGGCAATGCGACCAAATTAAGAGCCACATGGCAGGGAGAGCCTATTCAGCCCTGGCTCAATCATCTTATAACAAGGGTAAGCGACAACCCCAATATTGAGCTCTATCTTGATACTGAGGTAAAAAGCACCACCGGAACTCTGGGTAATTTTATAACAACGCTATCATCTTGCATATCCAAAGATTCAGGTTCCTCAAAATCCACAGATTCAACAACTTTACAAAAATCGGCTGAATCTGCAAGCTCACAATCAACAGAGTCAGGTGCTTTAAAACACACAGATTCTGCAAAAAGTAAATTAACAGGTTCAGGGATTTCATACCTTACAACAATCGAGCATGGTGCAGCAATCATTGCCACAGGCGGCAAAGAGGATAAACCAACTGAGTATCTATATGGAGAGCATCCTGATGTATTGACTCACCTGGATATGGATCAGGTGTTAGAGTATGGCACCAAAAGAATCGCAAAGGTAAAAACAGTTGTTTTTATCCAGTGCGTAGGCTCAAGAAATAGTGACAAACCTTATTGCAGCAAAATCTGCTGTACCCATAGCCTGAAAAGTGCCATTGAGGTGAAAAAGAGAAGACCATCAGCACGAGTTTATATCATTTACAGGGATATCCGCTCTTATGGATTCAGAGAAGATCTTTATCAGGAAGCACGTCAGAAAGGCATTATATTTATCAGGTATGATCTTGAAAAAATGCCTCAGGTTAAGGCTGTCAAGAGACAGGAGACAGAAGAGAGTGTTTACAGATATGATAAGGACAAGTATGGAAATCTTGAACTTACGGTCATTGATCATGTTCTGAGGATGCCGGTCAAGATAAATCCTGATCTTCTTGTTCTTGCATCAGGCATTGTCCCCAATGCAAATAAACATCTGTTTGAGGCATTTAAAATTCCGGTAAATGCAGATGGATTCCTTGTGGAGGCTCATGCGAAACTCAGGCCGGTTGACTTTGCCTCAGATGGTCTTTTTGTGGCAGGTCTTGCCCATTACCCCAAACCTCTTGAGGAGTGCATAGCTCAGGCAAAAGCGGCAGTATCAAGAGCAATGAGGATTGTATCTCGTGATTCTATCATGGTTGGCGGTGTGGTGGCTGTTGTACAGCCTGAGAAGTGTGCGGTATGTCTTACCTGCGTGAGAACCTGTCCATACGAGATACCATATATCCATCAAGACGGGTATGCTGTAATTGACCCTGGTGAGTGTCACGGCTGCGGTCTTTGCGTATCAGAGTGCCCTGGTAAGGCAATCAGGCTAAATCACTTTACAGATGATCAGATCATGGCAAAAACAGATGCTCTGTTCAAGGTTGCGTGAGTGAAACCCTACCCTGTCCAACACAAAACAGATACAGATAATCTGTTCAATGTTGTGCTTTACGGAATCCGTTGTCTGCCCAACACAAAACAGATATGGAGAAAAACAATGAATACCTCTTTTGAAC
>JADGBC010000018.1:33839-34302 GCA_015231705.1 Desulfamplus sp.
TACCCTTCAGAGATAAAGGTGATTCAGGTACCATGCACTGGCAGAGTTGATATTATCCATCTGCTCAATGCCATTGAAAAAGGTGCTGATGGCGTATATGTGGCAGGCTGTCTTGAAGGTGAGTGCCACTATCTGACAGGAAACATAAAAACAAGAAAAAAAGTGGATTACGTCAAAAAAGTTCTACAGGAGATCGGCATTGAACCTGAACGGGTTGAGATGTACAACCTGTCATCTGCAATGGGTTTGAGGTTTGCAGAAATTGCCCGTGAGATGAGCGATAAAATCAAGGCTCTTGGCCCGACACCTGTAAAGGGGAAATCCACAGAAAAAATTAATGTAAAAGAGACCGAAGCGGCGTAAACAATAATATCAACTGCCCCTGGCCTTAAAACCCGAAGGGGCTTGAAATCAACTGATAAGAGGTGACACATGATAGTAGCAGATCGTAAATCTCTTGAAG
>JADGBC010000190.1:0-5078 GCA_015231705.1 Desulfamplus sp.
CTAAAACCTGCGTGCTGTAATAGTGAAAATAGGGAGGCATCTCATCAAGAAGAATAAGAATAGGGTCATCACCTGCAAAAAGTTGACTCCACGCCTGCTCATCAGGAGCTTTTGCTCCTGCTTCCCAATAGTCTTTGAACAGAGACTCTTTTCCAAGCTGTTTTGCAATTTCGCCCCAAAGATAGGTGTTGGGGTTGTTTCTGCCATTAAATGCTGCCACTTTGGCATTACCAAAATCAGATTGATAGGGGATTGTCGAATGGTAGTCGAATGTCGAATGTTGGTCGAATGCCGAATGTTGGTGAGGAGTGGCTCTGTTCTTATATGTAACTGATCCGATTTGAGCATTACGAAGTTCTGCATCTTTGGCAAGTAACCCGAATCCAACCATAAGATGAGTCTTGCCACCACCCATAGCCTGTTTTAGATGAAAAACAGTATCATTGGACTTTCCTGCAAGGCGAGCCATTCCTTTGGAAAGAAGCGTTCTCATACCTTCTGTGATAAAAGTTTTATTGAAATATTCCTTGCAGTCAGTCTCTTTTATTATCTGGTCTAACTGTTCAATCTGGTCTCCGACATTGATGTCACGAGCTTTTGGTTGTAATTTACAGCCATTACGAATAGTTTTCATCAATTACTCCTATACTCATATATGGACAGATTTCTTCTATGGACAGAGTTCTTCAGTTACTTGAAAATAGCAGCATATTAAGTTTTTTGACATGCAGCTTCTATCAGAGTTCAGTTACTGTGTTTCTATCCTAATATACTTGCAAATTCAATAAAATAACATCTGTGTATAAAGTATTATTTAAGGTCTCTTGGAAAGAATAAATTTCCTGCATCTGATATTTTCACCTGGAAATTTAGCATTTCATCAACAAGTATTACAGCTTCTGGCAATGCCCCGGTTGTTTTTAGTCTTTCTGTCTGCAATAACGGCCATGCCCTGATGGGCACAACGAAAAATGAAAGCCCTATAATTACGGACAATTCAAGAGACTTTCACATAAACCGGCACGGTCGGAGCGAAGTATTGGCTCCTGGCCACAACGAAAAATGAAAGCCCTATAATCACGGCTATTTCAAGAGACTTTCACATAAAAACCTTCAGGGTTGAAACCAGATCCCTTTTGGGTACACGTAAATTCTTTCTGGAAGCACTTGGCTCATCGCCTCCAGTGATAATCACCGGAATAAAAAAGCAAAAAAAGCCATAACAATTGCCCTTATGTTTTTTTTATGTTTTAAGATGCAGATAACGGCCATGCCCTAATGGGCACAACGAAAAATGAAAGTTCTCTATGAGACCAATATGGCTTAATGGCTTGATAGTTAAGTAGCATATTGAAATAATTATATTTTTTGAGACTTTCACATAAAATTAGAGTGTCCAGAGCATAATATTTCAGCCCATTTAAAACCTCATTTTTTAAATAAAGGGAACGTACAATGACAAAAAATATTGTGGAAAAAATTGATGACAAAGTAAAGATAAACAACATTTTAATAAGCGTGTCAGATAAATCCGGTCTTGATACCCTTATTCCCAGCATTGTGGATATAAATCCAAAAATAAGAATATTTTCAACCGGCGGGACATATTCAGCAATAAAAGAGATTCTTGGAGAACGGTCAAAAGCGATTCTTGAACAGGTTTCTGACTACACAGGTCAACCCGAAACCCAAGGAGGCCTCGTAAAAACACTTGATTTTAAGATCTATCTTGGAATTTTGACTGAAACTTACAACGAATCTCATCAGAGCGACCTAAAAAGAACGGACTCAGTAGCCATTGACATGGTTGTAGTGAATCTCTATCCATTTAAAGAGACTATATCAAAGCCAAATATAACCTGCGAAAATGCCAGAGGCAACATTGATATCGGTGGTCCGACCATGATCCGTGCATCTGCAAAGAACTTCATCAGAGTGGCGTCAGTTGTTGACCCGTCTGACTATCCTGCCATATTAAAAGATATGAAATCCGGAAACGGAACATTGACTCTTGAAAAACGTTTTGCCCTTTCCGTAAAAGCCTTTGAACATACTGCCCTATATGACAGAACCATTGCAGACTATCTTGGAAACATTGCATTTGACCATGTCAGAGCCTGTTACTCTATGGAGCAGGTATAAAAAACGCAGGTATAAAAAACAGAAGATAAGGAGAACAAAAAAATGGCTGAAGATTTAAAGCAGATGTATAAAACCGTAATGGATGACCACTTTACCCCTGCCATGGAGATAAGTTTTGTGGATAAGGGAGAACGCCAGACTCTGTTCTACGAAAAGGTGGCTTGGACAATTGACGGAGTTCAAAAGGGTTTACGATATGGCGAAAATCCGGGGCAGGAGGCAGCTATCTACCGCCTTGTCAATGGCAACCTCTTACTTGGCGGTACACAGACCATAAAGCCCGGCAGATATATTGTCTCTGATATTGAGCTTCTGCAATCTGGCAAACACCCTGGAAAAACAAACCTTACAGATGCTGACAATGCCTTAAATATTTTACGATATTTTTCTTCGACTCCTGCTGTTGTAATTGTAAAGCACAACAACCCGTGCGGGGCCGCAATATCTGATACTCTTGAAAAAGCATATTCAAAAGCCTATATGGCAGACAGAGTGGCTGCGTTTGGCGGCTGTATAGCTTTGAATCGCTCTCTTGACAAAGCCACTGCCGAAGCGATTGCCGATCAGTACGCAGAAGTTGTCGTCGCACCTGACTTTGAAGAGGGCGTAGTTGACATTCTTGGAAGAAGAAAAAACCTGCGGGTGATCCGTATAAACAATATCCACAGACTTGAAACCTTTATAGGCGAACGTGTGGTTGATTTCAAGAGCCTTATGGACGGAGGAATTGTTACCCAATGGTCTTTTTCCCCAACCACCCTCTCAAAAGAGGATATGAAGATCGCCGAGACCGAATACAAGGGCAAAATATTTCGTGTTGATCGCGAACCAACAGAACAGGAATATAAGGATATGCTGTTCGGCTGGCTAGTGGAGTCAGGTATCACATCCAACTCAGTGATTTATGTCAAGGATGGTGCAACTGTGGGCATTGGAACAGGCGAACAGGACAGAGTCGGAGTTGCCGAGATAGCAGTTGACAAAGCATACCGTAAACTTATGGACAGATATTCGTTTGAGCGATATCAGACTCCGTTCAACCTGCTCGATGACCAGGATAAGATTGCACAGATCAAGGCTGATGTTGAAGATAAAAAAGGAGGGCTTGTAGGCTCCACAATGGTAAGCGATGCCTTTTTCCCATTCAGGGATGGTATTGATGTTGGACTTCGCCAAGGTGTGAAATCGGTTATTCAACCAGGCGGTTCAATGAATGACTTTGAGGTGATACAGGCCTGTAACGAAAATGGGGCAACTATGGTATATACAGGCCAGAGAAGTTTCAAGCATTAATTGAATGCACCCTTTTCATGTTTAATCTCTGTGGGGCGGAATAGCACTACGCCCCTGATTTTCATTTTCCGCTATCCCAGCGATAGCATGACAGTTTTGGAAAAAAGATAAACAATGATATCACTTTGGCCTGAAAATAAATATAGACTGAAGCCCCAATCCTCAGAAAAGTTTGGACGTATCAAAAATGAAATTTCCCGCATCTGCAAAGAGAACAGGCTTCCTTCCAGCTTTGCATCCATTGTAAAGGATGTCTATCTTCCTTTAGCCTCATGGGTATGGGTATTTAATTGGTTTCTGCATAAAATTTTTTTTATTTTTCATCCATCAATTTTTAAAAGAGAAAAATAATATTATTATCATTATTAATGGTCTCATAAAAATACGTTTAGAGCCCCTTCTTGTAGTCATAACCTATTGAATTTCAAAAGTGTAAAAGGTAAAATTCTAACTTTTTACAAGCCCAGCACTATTGCCCCCCCCTGTAAAAATTAAACAGATCAAATTTTGACCACATGTTGTTTTAAATTGACTTTCAAACAACATGTGGTGAATTATCTTTTAGATAATCACTACATACTGTATTGCAAAAAATAAAAACTCACAATATTGACAGTAGTTACTCGATAGCAAGTTCCATCTATAATCTGTGGTATATAAATTGCTCTATTATATATCATTGATAGTTATGGTCTCGTAAAAAATCCTGAAACAGTAGTTGAGAGGATTATGACCAGCTTATTTTTACTTACTTCTGATTTTGGAAAACCGATTTTTTTTACTACATTGTCAATAGTTGTCAATATTGACAAACAATAAAAACAAACTCTTAAAGTTTCAGGTATCTGAATAAGGCATGCTTCATTTGCCGGTTTACACGTTTTGAAACCTTATCCCCATTTTTAGGGGATTTTCTCAAAAAAAGTGAGAACTACTTTCAAGGTGATATAAAAGATGCCCTGAATAATAATAACTGAATGGGGAATAAAAATGGGACTTAGCTTCAACAACGAAACCTGCTCTGGCTGCAAGGCCTGCGAGCTTGTCTGTACACTGCAAAATATGAAAGAGATCAACCCTTCAAGAGCAATGCTGCACGTATATGGAAAATTTCCCGAACCCGGAAAATATTTTGTGGATATCTGTGATCAGTGTGGTGCCTGTGCTGAAGCATGCCCCCAGGGGGCTATTGAACTTAAAGGACATACATACCGAGTCAATAAGGATAAATGTGATAAGTGTCTTACCTGTGTAACTGCTTGTCCGGTCAACCTTGTGAAAATTGACGACTATGGCTATCCCTATAAGTGCATAAACTGCAAGCGGTGTGTAAGCATTTGTCCAAGGGATGCGTTAACATTTGAATAGACACTAACTCGTTATCTTTACCGTGAAAATGCATTCTGATTTTCATGATTCGGGGTGCTCCCCCAAAAAAAAAGATCATGCAGGTTTAAATAAACTTTGGAGGAAAAAATGCTGTACGGATATGCAGGCAACACTTTGAGAATCGACTTGAGTACCCAAAAGATAGAAAAAGAGCCCCTCAAAAAAGAGTGGGTGGATGATTTTATTGGCGGACGCGGGTTTACTGCAAAAATTTTATATGATGAAAATCCCCCCAATGTAGATCCCTTTGATGG
>JADGBC010000190.1:5113-5637 GCA_015231705.1 Desulfamplus sp.
CGGCCTCTTTGTGCCGGCAAGCGGAAAAACCCATTTTTGCACAAAATCACCAGCTACCGGCGGATATGGCGACAGCAACATGGGAGGGCACTTTGGAGTCAACATGAAGTATGCCGGATATGATGTGACCATAATCAAGGGAAAGGCAAAAGAGCCCTCCTATATATTTATTGACAATGATACGGTTGAAATAAGACCTGCTGGAAAGTATTGGGGAAAAGGCTCCACAGAAGTTGAAGAGTCCATGAAAAAGGAGTTGGGCGAGGATTTTCAGATTTTGACCATTGGGGAGGCAGGTGAAAATCTGGTTAATTTTGCCTGCATCTCTCATGATTTTGGACGTCAGGCAGGCCGTATTGGTATTGGTGCGGTTCTTGGGTCAAAAAATATCAAGGCCATTGCAGCACGGGGAACAAAAAGTATCCAGGTGTTCGATCCCAAGGGCCTTTTGAAAAAGGGGAGAGAGACCTACGAAGCGTGTAGAAAAAAACCGGGATTCAAGGGTTGGACCCCCGAGGGAACAG
>JADGBC010000191.1 GCA_015231705.1 Desulfamplus sp.
CACTCCTATGCTCAAGCACCTTTAGTATTTGGTATTCAGATTTCAGACCAGAGCCCGTTAATCGTTGTTTCATTAAAAGAAGAACTTTCAAAAGATCATCTTTTCTGAATGCAATATCATTATTTTGAATTTTATGCAGAAATGCAATATCTTTCACTTCTGCATAAAATTTGTTTGTTCCATCAGTAAATCGCCACTTATTATCCTCTTGAAAGGCTATGCTTAAAGCCTGCAAGTGTGCTTCGTACTCAAGCTCCTCAAGAGTCTCGTCGGCTGGCTCAGATATTATAAAGCAATCTCTATCCTTTTTTGTAATAGAAAAAAAAGGCATGTCCTCACTTGGCATACCTTCGGTACAAGCAAAAGAGTCTATACCATCTTTTTCAAGAGGCTTTGTGATTGCGGCTTCAAGAGCCTTTCTAATCTTTGAGTTCCGATACAAATCAAGAACTCGTTTCTCTATCTCAATGGAATCATCATCAAGAACAACTCTTACAAGGCCATTATTCAAAAGCTCCACCTGCTTTATTTTTCGGCTTTTGAGCCACTTAATAAAGCCAATCAATGTTTTTGTCGCTCCTGTAGCAGTAAAGCCTGTAAGCGTGGCTATCGTCGCAGCATTTAAAACAGAATCTTCTTTAAAAAGATTTGCAATGCTTGAAAGCATATCCTGCACAATAGACAACTCAACACCGAAACAGCCAGTTTTGAAAGAGGCTTTGACGTTAATGGCTATCTTTGATTGCCCATGGTTTAAAATATGGTTGGCCTCATCAAACAGGTCTGACAATGCAAGCAGAGAGGGAGCAAGGTCTCTTACATCCATCTCATTGTCCTGCAATGCAGGACCGTCATAAATTATATGAAAACTCGCTCTATTGCTCATTGCATCACCTCTATATTATGCCAAAAATATTATCTGCCCAATGAGTACCAAAATGGAAGGTACATGTCAACGGAGCATTTTTGGCTACAAAGCAACTACACCTCAACCATTTCCGATTGGGTAAAATCCGTACATTGATGTGAAAAAATTGTAATTTTTATGGGTAATAAAACCTAAAAACAGATACATAAAAGAGGCTCGTTTCCTTGTTTTTAAATGGCTTGGGGTATTTATAATTCGTTCAACAGTGTTGGCACGTCTATTGCTGAACTCTCAGCCATAAAGAGTTACTTTACTTATCAGTAATTTAGTCAAGTAATTCCGTTGCTTTTGCTGTGAGAATATTTATTACTGACAGTAAAAATGAAAAGATATGGATTATGCAAGGAGATTAGAGAGTATGAAACCGATTCGTCTTATTATCGCGGGTCTGATGATGGTATTTGCTTTAAGTACTGCAGTTTTAGCTCAGGAAATTATAATTAAGGGTACTGTTGTGCAGGCAGAAGATGTCTGTGGTGTTATGTCAGAAGAGGTCATCTACATAATTCCCTGTAGTCAGGTTGATGACTTTGATGGCAAACTGGTAAATATAGTCGGCATGGTGACAGAAGTTGGTGATATCCAGACTATTGATGCAACAAGCGTCCAGACTATTGAATGAGAGTATTTACTTGGGGCGGGTAACTGATCTCGCCCCAGGTGTTAAATAGATCAAGTATCTCAGATATAATGTAAAAACTCCATATCCTTATCCTGTGTGTTTTTTGTCCCTATTACTAATATCTCAACTCTGTTCCCCTCAAGGTTTCTGAAATAGAGCCTTCCATTATACGCAAATAGTACCTCAAAGGACGCTGTTTTATTCTTTTTTCCCGCAAAGACTTTCCTTTTTACAGTAACGCCTAATGGATCTTCATTTAGCTGATGAATAACCTCTTCAGCCTTTATCTGCATGTCTTCATCAAGGTCAATCAAGCCGGCAATAGCTCTTCTATTCATTTCTATGTTTTTATAGATATTGCCAAAACGTTTTTGAATAACATCAACAGATTTTCTCTTTTTAACACTCCCTTTTCTTCGTTCTACCTTTTCAAGTTGGTTTTTAAGGTCTTCAATTTCATCTTCTTTCTCTTGTTGAAGGGATATGTTCTCCTCAAGCTTTTTTTCAAGCTGAACAATTTCATCGAATAACTCCTCTTCGGCAATGCTAGCTATTCTGCGTTCTTCCTGATAATAGACCTTTGCCTCAGTCAATTTTTCTGCCAGAAGTTCACGCTCTTTTTTAAGAGTTTCTAGTTTTTCAATATATTCCTGTTCGTCTTTTACCAAATTTGAAATAGTCTCTCCCCGCCTCATGTCATCTTTGATAAATTTTGAGATAGCCTTATTATAAAAAAAACCGAAAATAGACAGAGAAAGAGAGATATATATAAACAGGCTCAGGTTGGATACCAAGGAGTTCTCTCTGATTGCCATAACAACCTGAACCTCCAACCCCATATCCATAATTGATCTGTTCTGCTGTGCAAAGTCAGAGTCATTTGACTCCACAATTGCGATGTTATTCAACTGCTCCTTATCTCTTTGAGAGTCAGAAAGATTTGAACTTTGTGGCTTCTTTGAAATTTGTTTTTGCTCTGATGTTTGCACCTGGTGCACAGTTTCGTCCTCACCCCACAAGATATCTTGTTTTACAGATGTTCTGCCATCTATAGAACAACGACTATAAATACATTTTCCCTCCTTGGTTTTTACCCTAATATAAGGTCTCAGGTTAAAGGTTTTTACAAGAATGTCAGTCTCTAAAAGCCATCTGATATCTTTAGCCACTGAATTATAAATACTAATTTTTCCATTAAGAAGCTGATCAGTTTGAGAAAATATGAGATTCTGAATTTTGTGTTCATATCTTTTGTTCAAATATTGTTCAAGGCTTGTCAAGGTGCCTGTAAATAATAAAGGTACAACAAGAATACAGAAAAGAACTGTTTTTAAAGGGAAGTATTTCATCTAAACTCCAAAATATTATTTTTTATAACCGGCATGGCCGGAGCGGGATATTGCTCTCGGCCACAACGAACAATTAAAGTTAATAAGCACGGCTATTTAAAGAGACTTTCTTATAAAGTATACTTCGTTTGAATATAATTCAACATATAAAGAAAAGCAATCGCTCTAAAGCGATACCATAATAAGAGAGATTTTTCTATTTAGCCACAATTAAACCTTGATGGACGTTGTATGAGCATCTCGAAGCATGAAGGTCATAATGTCAATCGCCATTGACAATAATGTATTTGATAGATTTTCCTTTTCTCTTGATAGATGATCTGGTTTGATATAACCTTTAAAAAAGTTTTTGTTGATGCATATAGTAAGTAAAAAACAAGTGATTTCAATGTATTATTGTTTATTGTTTTTTTAAAAAAGGGCGGTTATGAAAAGAGAGAAAACTGGTTGGCATATTAAAATATTGCGGGTGATACTGCCCATATTGATTATCGGGGCTGGTGCTGCTTTTGCCAAACATCTATATGACACAAAGCCGGTCGCAAAACGGATCAAGCCGGTAATACAGCCGCCTCTTGTAGATACCATTACACTTCAAAAAACTGATCATACAGTAGTAATCAGTGCAATGGGCAAGGTGATGCCATCTCGTACAATATCTCTTAAAGCCAGAGTCAGTGGATTTATTATCGAGACATCTGAAGAGTTCATCCCTGGAGGGATCTACAGGAAGGGAGAAACCATACTTAAACTTGATCCCAACGATTTTCAACTTGTTGTCAAACAGCAGGAGGCCATGCTCGAAAAGGCTCAAGCATCTTTGAAGCTGGAGATGGGAAAACAGGAGGTGGCAAGGGCTGAACTGAGGCTGATGCAACACACATCCGGCAAATCCATCAGTGACCCCAACCTTGCCTTACGAGTTCCTCAACTTGAACAGATCAAGGCAGACATCTCATCAATCAGAGTGGATCTGGAGCGGGCACGTCTTAATCTTGAACGTACATTGATTAAGGCCCCGTTTAACTGTATGGTAATGGATACCAATGTTGAATCAGGTTCTCAGATATCTTCTCAAGATACTTTGGCAGCCCTTTCTGGTATTGATGAGTATCGTGTTGAAGCAACTGTTCCTGTGGATCAGCTTGTATGGATAGATTTCCCTCTTGACTCCTTCGTAAAAACAAAAAACGCAAGTGAATCTGTGGTTTCAGGCAAAGCAGGCATTATTGCGGGCAAGGTAAAGGCTTCAGACCAAACAGGCATTGCTGCGGGTGAGGCAACGGCCTCAAGCAAAGCAGGCATTGTAAAAAAAGCAGGCAATACAAGAGGAAGCGATGTTATCCTGACTACACAGGATGGAGTGGTTCGTCAGGGTGAGGTGATACGGCTGCTTGGCAGTCTAAGCGATCAGAGCAGGCTGGCGAGAATACTGATACGTATCGAAGATCCGCTACTTCTAAAGCAGGATAAAAAAACGCCTTTGTTAATAGGAAGTTATGTGCAGGTAGATATTCAGGGTAAATCTATTGAAAATGTATTCAGATTGCCAAGAGCTGCTGTAAGAGATGGCAATAAAATCTGGCTTGTCGAAAATCTCAATAATAAAGATTCTGAAAGGACTGAAAAAAGCATTCTTGTCGTAAAAAATATTGATGTGTTGTGGAAAGATAGCGAATCTATTTTTATCAGGAACGGAATAGAACCTGGTCAAAATCTGGTGGTCTCTGAGTTGTCTTCGCCGGTCAATGGCATGGCTGTTAAAATGGGTGATTCTAAATCCAGCCGGACAACTCAATAAAAGCAAGCAATTGCTCCCTTATTTTTATGTGAAAGTCTCTTTAAATAGCTGTGCTTATGTGACTTTCATTCTTTGTTGTGGCCAAGAGGCAAACCACGCTCCGACCGTGCCGGTTTATGTGAAAGTCTATTGAATTGGCCGTAGTTATGGGACTTTCATTTTTCGTTGTGCCCATCGGGGCATGGCCGTTATTTAGAACTTACCAGCCGTCACAAGAAGAGATAATAGAGGATTTAGTCAATGACAAAATTTGGGAAAATGCTGAAAGTTTTAGAGTGGGTTGCTTTACAGCTTGAAAGGAATCTTGGGAATCAAGGATGGCTAATTATAGTTTAACAATCTTGACAACTACCATTTCTTCTTATATTAATATTCATTAATAGCGATTTATATAGGAGATAGAATGAAAGAATTTTTAAAAGTAATGAAGGCCGCATCTGATCCTGGGCGAATAAAAATACTCAAAATGCTTGAACACAGAGTTATGTGTGTATGTGAAATTCATACAGTTTTAGGCCTATCTCAGCCAACTACAAGCAAACATCTTAAAATTCTTGAAGATGCAGGACTTGTAAAATCATATAAAGATGGCCTCTGGGTGAACTTCACGCTCTCTGACGGGAGACAGAATCCATATGCTTCAAACCTGCTTGGTAATATGAAACACTGGCTCAATGAAGATCCTGATATTATTGATTTAATAGTCAAATCAGCAGAGGCTAATAGAGAAACTATTTGTGGAAAGTGATTTTTATATTTTTTTATGTTTTGCATATCGCTACATTGCTATTTATAAATAAATATAATATATCTTCTAATTATTGGTTTGCTTAACTTATCCGGCATAAGTTGCGTTCTCATGAAGTTTTGGAGGATGTTTTAAATCGTGTTTTATGTGAAAGTTTCTTTAACTAGCCGTGATTATAT
>JADGBC010000192.1 GCA_015231705.1 Desulfamplus sp.
AGGTACTGCTCAGAATTGAAAAAATCTCTGCTGACGGACTTGTTATTGATGTCTCCGCAGTTTCGATTATTGACAGTTTTTTAGGCAGGATTCTTGTGGATACAAGCAAGATGGCAAAGCTTATGGGGGCAGAATCGGTTATTGTTGGCATGAAAAAAGAGGTCGTTCTCACGTTGATTCAACTTGGCTTGCGTATGGAAAATCTGAACACTGCCTTGAGTCTGGAAGAGGGGCTTAAACTTCTCTATAAACTACAGGAGAACCTCTATGGGAAATTCTCCAGATAATGTTTCCGTGACTATTGCGATACTTAACTATGAAGATGTTATTTTTGCCCGGCAGAAGGTACGGGAGATGATGAACGAAATGAAGTTTTCCCTTCTGGATCAGACACGGGTAGTAACTGCTGTGTCCGAACTCTCCAGAAATATAATTGTCCATGCTGGAAAAGGGCTGATGACAATTAGCAGGTATGATGGAAAAAACAGGGCAGACAGTCAGAACAGGATCGGGTTTACCTGTATTTTTGAAGACAAGGGGCCTGGAATTGCGGATCTGGAGATGGCCATGAAGGAGGGCTACAGCACAACTAAATCCCTGGGACTGGGGCTGAGCGGTTCAAAGAAGCTGTGCAGAAATTTTTCAATTAAATCCACACCGGGAAAAGGAACCAGGATAGAGATTGCGGAGTGGAAATGATGCAATCAAATCTTCCAAATCGGCTGCTCCACAAGGGTCTGCTGCTCCACAAGAGTCTGTTGCTCCAGAAATGTCTGTTGCTCAATAAGAGGGGTACATGGATATGACTATGACCACACTTCCCATGGCTGACAAGTTTTTTATCCACAGTGAGATGGATGTACTGCGGGTACGTAAAAAAGGAGAAGCCATGGCTTGTTCCATGGGATTCAACGAGATTGAAAGGGCCGAGATCGAGATTGCCATTGGAGAGATGGCCAGCAATATTGTCAAGTATGCCCGATCAGCAGGAGAGCTTCATTTGATCCCAAGTGATCAAAGAGGGCTTGTCTGCCTGAAAGTCATATCTAAAAACATGCCTGTGATACCTGCACATCAAGAGGATCTGGAGCAGTATCTTCAGGATGGTTTCTCTTCATCCGGTTCACTTGGCATAGGACTTTCCGGCATCCGGCGGGTTATGGATGAATTTGACAGCACTGTGGAAGAGAGCGGAGTGATTGTCATCACCGCCATAAAGTACAAGCGGCATCTTTCAGAACATCGTATCCGCTATTCAGTGATGAGTTTCCCCAAACGTGGAGAGCACCTTTCAGGGGATGCGTTTTATATTAAATCGCTGCCATCATCTTTTTTCTGGGGTGTTGTGGATGCATTAGGACACGGCCCGGGAGCTAACATAACAGCTCTAAAAGCTCTGAATATTATTGAAAACAATTACAGTAAAAGTCTGCTATGGATCATAAACCATTGCCATGAGGCACTCAGAACAGAGCGGGGAGCTGCCATATGTCTTGGGAGAATCGATTTTATATCCTCTGCTGTTGAGTACATAAGTATAGGAAACATTGAGACCCGTATTTACAGTGGCGGTAGTCTCCATCATCTTCATAGTGTAAACGGCACAGTTGGGGCTTTGCTGCCAAAGGTTGATTCTGTGGTTGAACCCTATATCAAAGGCTCCTGCATTGTCTCGTTTACGGACGGAATTTCCAGTAACTTTGATCTTGAGAGGGGGCAACTCGCCCAGTCACCGCAGGAGATGGCATATTATATCATAAACACCTTCAGGCGGGATTATGATGATACAACGGTAATGGTGGCAAAGTAATTTGATGGTATAGGAATTCCATTTTATTAATTATTAAATCAATACTTTACAAGTAAAGAAATCCCAAAGGTGCTTCAATATTTGGAGGATCTGCAGTATATGGAGGATGTGCAGTGACTGATATAATACTTTTTTTGATTGTCTATGCTTCAGGAGCGGCCACTCTTCAGCTTTTTATTGTTGTCAGGCAAAGATTCAAAAACAGATTCAATGAGTCGCTTGATCAGTCAATTGCCATAAATGACATTAACAAGGAACCTTCTCCCGAGATAGAAGCTCTTAATGATAAAACTGAGGCTGCTAATCATAAAACTGAATTTGATATTGATAATGATGTTATTTTAAATAAAGTTATCGCCAACACATCAATTCTCGGCAGTCAGGTTAACTCCTTTATCCATAAAATTGAGGTTAATACTGAAAGTGCAATCAATAAATTTTCAGAACTTCTGCTCAGTATCAATAACTCAATCAAGGGTACAACTAATGTAGTTAATAGTGTCCGTAGCAAAATGTCATCATGTGTTACGCAAAATAGCAAGCACACTAACGATATATCTTTAGATGTGATTAAGGAGCAGTATGAAATAATGCTAAGTGAGGTGATGGAGCAGTTCAATCTCACAATTCAGCGTAAACAGGAAGATATAGAGAAACTTGACCATATCAGGCACAGTGCTGATCAAATAAGACCTTTTTCTGACGAAATAGCATCTATTGCATCCAACACAAGATTAATTTCGATCAATGCCCTTATTGAAGCGGCAAGAGCGGGGCAACATGGTAAAACTTTTGCGGTAGTGGCATCAGAAGTTCGTCAGTTGGCAGACAAATCCAGAATGTCAGCAGAGGAGATGGAGAAGAGCCTTAATGAAATTGTTGCATTTATTGAGCACTCAATTGCAGAGCTTCAAAATGCTATTGATGTAGAATCAAGCTTTATTAAATCTACAATGGTTCTGATTCAGGATGTTGTAATGTCAGTAGTAGACTCTTTTATAGCAATATCAGAAGCTATCGAAAAGACCATAGGGGATTCATCATCGTTTCGCAATGAGGTTAATCATATTGTGGTAAATCTTCAGTTCGAGGATATCTGTCGCCAGATGGCCCAGCATACTGTTGATATTCTGGATGTTGTCAGAAATGATCTTAATATTCTTGTTTCTGGTGAGGATATGAAAAGAGCACAAGAATCAAAAGAACAGCAACTGGACGCGTCAATGCCTGCCCGTAATAATATATGCCTTGCAGTCAACGCTCTTTTTACAATGGAAGAGGAACGGGAGCTTGCCAGAAAATCTCTTGGGATCAATTCTCTTGACGACTCTTTATCAGACAAGGATATATCTCCTGAAGACAATGATGATGTCACCTTTTTTGACGACCAGGAAGCAGACAGTGATATGGATAGTCAAACAGACAAAAGTGTGGAAAACGATAAAGATGCAAAAAACAATATTGAGTTTGATGATGACGATGATGTGACCTTTTTTTAGTATGAATATTGATGAAGACTCATTTTTTCCAGTATGCACGCCACATCATTCAGAGTCCGCCCTTTTTGTAGTTAACCGTGAACAGAAGATAAATTGAAAGCGTGGAGAAAAAGTGCTGAATTACCTGATAATTTTTTTGGTAGCCTATGCTGCTGGTGGTGCCACAGTTCTTCTATTCATGAGGTACAAGAGCAGAACAAGGCTCAATGAGGCTATCGCCAGAACCGCTATTGTAAATACTCAGGTGAAGTCTTTTACCCGGAAGATTGCGGTGGGTACGGATGCAGCCATTGGTAAATTTTCAGAGCTGTTGATAAGCATAAATAACTCTATTAAAGGTACAACCGCAGTAGTGGATAGTATCCGTGCCAAGATGTCCTCTTGTGTTGCCCCTGGAGAGGAGGGGCTCAAAGAGCAGGATCTGAAGGTCATCCAGAAGAGGTATGAATTGATGCTTAAGGAGATCATGGATCAGCTCAATCTTACAATCCAGCGAAAAGGCGAAGATATTTTCAAACTTGATTTTATTCGGGAGAGTGCCGACAAAATCAAACCTTTTTCAAGCGAAATAGCATCCATTGCCTTTGCCACTAAAATGATTTCACTTAATGCATCCATTGAGGCAGCAAGGGCAGGAGAGCATGGCAGAACATTTGAAGTGGTGGCGGCAGAGATCAGAAAACTTGCTCAAAGATCCACCAACTCTGCTGAAGAGATGGAAAACAGCCTGAACCAGATTGTCCTTTTTATTGAAACTGCAATTGCAGAGCTAAAAGAGGCTATTGACGTCGAGGCCCGATTTATAAACTCAACTGTGGTGCTGCTGCAGGATGTTGTGATGTCAGTGGTTGAGTCCTTTGTCTCCATTTCCGAAGCAATTGAAAAGACACTTGGGGACTCTTCCACCTTCCGTGATGAGGTCAACGCTATTGTGTTCAATCTTCAATTTGAAGATATCTGCAATCAGATGTCCCAGCATACGGTTCATATTCTGGATACCATCAAAGAGAATCTTGAGAGTCTGAAGGTGGGAAAGGATATTGAAGAGAAAAAAGGAGATAACCTTGCTGTTTCCATAGGGGATAAAATTTTAAACTCTGCGAAAAATCTGTTTACTATGGAAGAGGAGCGTGAACTTGCCAGAGATGCATTAGGAGTCTCTCATAAGAGATCTTCGGAATCTGAGGACAATGCAAGAGCATCTAAAAAAGAGACAAAATTACCAGAATCCTCTTCCACTGCCAATTACAGGCAGAGCAGTGACAAGGTTGATGGCGAGGATGTACTATTTTTTGATGACCCTTCAGATGGTATTGTCGATGATGATGTAACTTTTTTTGATGACGCAGATAATGGGGATTTAACGGTTAAAAAAAGAGAATCCAGTGACCAAGATAGCCTGAAAGACGAAAAAGAGAAAAAGAGTAAAGGAGAGGATAACAGTGATTCTCTGAAAAAGAGAGATTACATTGAATTTGACGAGGATGATGATGTGACCTTCTTTTAAAAGGCTCATGATTACAGCTATTTTAAAAGACTTTTACATAAAAATAATAGATCAGGATTTGCATTCAATGGAATATCGGAGATCATCATTAATTACCTCAATACCAGATCGTGAAAAATATGATTTCATGCTCCAGGAAGTTATTGACCAGCTATCACTGACCATTGACCGGAAGTATGAAGATATTGACCAACTTGAAAAAATCAGGGCAAAGGCACTGACAAGCATTAACACGTCAGACAAGATTACAGAGTTGAGTCAGAAAATGAACACCTGCTGTGGTAAAGCAGAAGCAGGTAAGAAGCAATTACTGCAATATTTTGATATTCTTGAATCCCTGGCACATCAGAACAGAACCGAGCTGTCTCATTCCATTGAGAGCATAAACAAAATGGTTGCCAATATTAATGAGTCTATCACTATTGAGTCCCAGTTTATCCAGGGTACAAAGAGATTGCTTAAGGATGTTGTCTCAATGGCTCTTGAAACGTATGGCATAAACAGGGAATTGATGGATAAAAATGAAGAGCTGGATGCATTTGCCTATATTGCCAGCCATGATCTACAAGAGCCTTTGAGGAAAATTAACTCATTCGGCGATCTTTTGTCCATTGAGATTGAGGCCATGAAAGAGCAGAACAGTGACGTAAAAAAATATCTGGGCTTTATGATGGAGTCATCCAGGCGTATGCAGCAGTTAATACGGGATCTGCTTGCTTTTTCACGTTCCGGAAGGGGAGAAATGGTATGTTCTTGGTGTAATGGACAATGGCATTGGTGTTGATCAGGGATATGAGGATCAG
>JADGBC010000193.1 GCA_015231705.1 Desulfamplus sp.
AATGAAAGCAGGCCAATCAACGGCAGCTCAATAAGCAACACATGCACTATAACATCTCAATTCATAAACAGTTCGGGTGTTGCAATGGGTGAGCCAAAGCTCCACTATCAGGCAGAAGTGATAGTCAGCAATGAAAAACAGAGCCTTGCAAAGAGGATTGAACCTGGAACATTGCTGCCTGACACTTCATCAATCGGGATTGGAGAGAAGGATACAAGCTTAATATATCATCCTCAGCGACTCTTTATGGACGGTGTTTTTAAAACCATTCATGATATCATCTCCTTTGATGGAAAAAAACTTATAACCAAAATTGCAGACAGAAGCAGGGCTGCTATATTTGCGGATGATCCATGCCCTGAGTTTGTAACTGATGTTGTGCTTTTGGATGGGATGTTCCAGACCGGCGGGGTGTTTGAGTTCCTTACTGACAGCTTTGTTGTTCTTCCCTACAAGATTAAAAGCCTGAAGTTCTTTAAAAGAGGAGTAAAGGATGTTGATTACATATGCATAACCACCCGTGTCTCTTCTGATGATGAGACTGACACATTTGACATTGATCTTGTTGATTCTGATGGAAATTACCTGATGGAGCTCGTGGAATTTCAGATGGTAAAACTCAACAGATTGCCGGATGATGAGCGGATAAAAGAGATGGTCGTGTTTTGATTGCTAAGCTCGGGTTCATACCCAGTGCCCTTTGGGGCAATGCTGTTGCCTGAAGGGGGCTTGGGTAAAATTAGCTTTTAAGCTTTAGCTCAGGGCTGGATAAAAAGAGTTTTCTGGAAATCTATATTTTAATTT
The DNA here is from genome assembly GCA_015231705.1 of Desulfamplus sp. Classification (GTDB taxonomy): domain Bacteria; phylum Desulfobacterota; class Desulfobacteria; order Desulfobacterales; family Desulfobacteraceae; genus Desulfamplus. The sequence continues at coordinate 805 of JADGBC010000193.1, forward strand.
AAGGGGTTAGTTATTTACTCAAAAGGGTAAGCAACTAACCCTTTTTTTATTGCCCATCTCTTTCTACAGATCTGCAGGCTGCCTACAAAAAACTGCTGACTTCCTAAAAAGCTGCCGACATGGTTAGATTCAATGAAATTCCTGAATAGTAATAACCTACATGGCGGATTACCGCCACAATCGAAGAAATGAAAGTCTTCATAATAACAATCCCTTACAGAGACTTTCATATATAAACAAAAAAGGATTTCAATCCGGTAATCATTGCGGTAAAATTGCTTTTGTTTTCAACCGACAGCCGCTGTCACACATAAAACAAGCAGCTTCATTGCAATTGTTTATTTATGAGAAGTATCTTGACAGACATAACTATAGGTTTGTATTACTGTATGTAATACGGAGGTGGTAAAATGCTTACATTAAGATTGAACCCAGAGTTAGAACAAACCATCAATAATACTGCAAAAAAACTTGGATTAACAAAATCTGAATTAATCCGTCAAAGCATTAATGACTATATTTCAAGACTTGAACAGCCAAATGCATGGGAGGCTGGTGAAGATCTGTTTGGTAAATATTCAAGTGGTCTTGGGAACTTGTCAGAACATCGTAAATATTTGATAAAAAACAAATTGAAAGACAAAATCAAAAGACAATGAAAAAAATACTGATAGATTCGGGGCCGTTAATAGCTTTGTTTGATGCCTCTGATAAATATCACCATGAAGCTGTTAAATTTATAAAATCAAATCAATATCCTCTGCTTACAACCCTTGCGTCAATTACAGAGACATTGCACCTGCTGGATTTTAACAGGAATGCCCAGATAGACTTTATTGAGTGGATACACAGGGGAGCAGTTGAAATTGTGAATATAGCAAATGGTGATTTTGGAAGAATTAAGGAATTAACAAAAAAGTATCGTGACTTGCCAATGGACTTTGCTGATTCCTGCCTTGTATATCTTGCTGAAAAGCTGAATGTGAACACCATAGCAACCATAGACAGAGACTTCTCAATATATCGAATACAGGGGAAGAAAAAGTTTAAAACGATTCTTTTATGAACTGTGCTAATAACTGATTGAGTACTAACTTCGTGAGGCTATATGAGAAAAGATTTTTTAATACTGAGCATTTTTACTATGACTCTTTTTGTAATAATTTTATCAATATTGGTTGGGTTTGGTATTGGGATTGGTTTTATATTGCATTGGATGATACCCTCTATTGACATCCGAATGGGCACATTAATTGGGTTGATTGGAAGTGCTTTGTCTTTTACCGCAACTGGTATTTTACTTTTTATGATAGGTTCAGAAATGAAGACCATTGAAGATGAGGATTACCCCAGGCCGATTGTCTTGCACCCAAGGACAAAATCAGGAAAAAACAAATCCTGATGAAAAGTAAGAATTTGCTTTCCCAGACGGAAATTCATAATAGCAGACTACCCTTTGAATAAAATTGACCTTATCCGTGAACTCAAAAACAGATCCAACCTGGCTCAATATGAAGCTGTGGAGGTTGGGAATACATTTTTCAAAAGCATAGCCGATGCTGTGACAAGTGGCGACAGGGTGGATATTAGAGGCTTATGTTTTTTTATTTCAAAGAGTGTAAAGGCTATACCGAAAGGAACCCTAAGACAGGGAAGAAGGTAGAGATACCAGCCAAGAGATTGCCATTTTTTAAGTGTGGTAAGGAGCTGAAGGAGAGAGTTTATTGAGAGCCTCGGGTTGATACCCCGCCCATTGCGGCGGGAGCTTAGGAATGAGCACGAAATAATATTCCCATTTTAAACTCTACCTCTTCCGTGATTCAACGGATCTGTATTCTGAAATGGGTAAGTTATTTAAAACCCATTCCTTAATTGCCAAATACGGAGACAGCATGATTCCAAAATATGAAGAAATAATGCTTCCATTGCTCAAGTATCTTGCAGATGAGAAAGTGCATGGGCTAAATGATGCTCATGATGATTTAGCGAAGCATTTTAGATTAACAGATGATGAGCTGAGAGAGCTCTTACCAAGTGGTCGGCAACCTATTTTTAGAAACAGAGTATGTTGGGCAAGAACTTATTTAAAAAAAGCAGGACTTCTGACTTCCCCAAAAAGAGCCCATTTTAGCATCAGCGACAGAGGAATATCACTTTTAAAAGAAAACCCGACTGAAATAACTTCAAAATTTTTGACACGATATGATGATTTTTTAGAGTTCCAGTCGTTCAAGAAAGACAAAAAAGATGACGAGCAATCATCACAACTCCAGATTATAAACAATACAGATCAAACTCCAGAAGAAGCTCTTGAGCTTGCTTACCAGAAACTTCATTCTGCATTATCTAAAGAGTTACTTGATATTGTTAAATCATGCTCACCAGAATTTTTTGAAAGGCTTGTTATAGATTTGCTGATTACAATGGGCTACGGGGGGTCAAGAAAAGAAGCTGGACAAGCATTGGGTAGATCAGGAGATGGAGGCATTGACGGAATAATCAATGAAGATAAGCTTGGACTTGATGTAATATATCTGCAAGCAAAGAGGTGGGAGAACACTGTACCTTTAAAGGAGATTCGTGATTTCACAGGAGCACTTGCATCTAAGAAGGCCAAAAAAGGAATTTTTATTACAACTTCTACTTTCCCCAAAAGTGTGTATGAGTTTGTGACACAAGTAGAATACAAAATTATTTTACTTGATGGAGAACGCCTTGCAGAATTGATGATAGAAAATAGCATAGGATTATCAACAGTAAACACCTATACTATCAAGACCATTGACTCTGATTATTTTGAGAATACTTAACCTTTGAATAAAGGTGTTTTTTTGCTGTAATAACACTTTGATTTTATTAGACGCGGATTTTAGTAAATTGGCTTTTTACTCAAAAACGACACCTTGCTGTCATTTATAGGCAAATCTCCATCTGTCTGAATCAGGATGGCCATGATTTACAGGATGGACAAGATGTTTATCCTGTAAATCCTTTAATCCTGAATATCCTGATTCTGACAGTGTTGACAAGGCTCTTGACTGGATAGGTGTCGACTTTGAATTTTTACGAGGTCATCAAAATTAAAAAATAGATGAGAATTCGAATGAAGCAATCTTTTCAAAAATATACTGGTGCCATTCCCTGGATGGCGTCAAATTCGGTGGCTGCCAATCTGTTTATGCTCTTTTTTCTTGTGGGCGGTCTGATTGTGGCCGGCAATATCCGTCAGGAGGTCTTTCCTGAGTTTGAAACCGGAATGGTTACAGTCTCTGTAGTCTATCCAGGGGCAAGCCCTGAAGAGGTGGAGCGGGGAATCATCCTTGCTGTTGAGGAGGCTGTACAGAGAGTTGACGGTATCAAGGAGATAAGTTCCACAGCTTATGAAGGGATGGCTATGGTCAACCTTGAGGTGCTGGATGGCACTGACACTAAAATTTTTGCTCGGGATGTAGAAAGCGAGATCAAGGCAATTACATCTCTGCCGGACGAGGCACAAAGCCCTGTTGTTTCTGTTGTAAACCGCAGAAGAGAGGTTATTACACATGCCATATATGGTGATATCCCGCCTGAAGTGCTTCGTGAGATTGCCGAAGAGTTCAGAGATACGCTGATTCAAGATTCTGATATTACTCAGGTGCAACTTAGCGGAATAAGGGATTATGAGATCCATGTTGAGGTTCCCCAGGAGAATCTGAGGCGTTATGGCCTGACCCTAAAGGATGTGGCTTCAAGGATCAGCTCGGTATCGGTGGAGCTGCCGGGAGGCAGCATTAATACAAGTGGCGGAGAGATCATGGTGAGAATGAAGGAACGCCGTGATCTGGCAAGAGAATACGCATCACTTCCCATGCTTACTCCAGGTGACGGTTCAAATGTGTTACTGGAAGATATAGCCACCATTACCGAGGGCTTTTCTGACTCCAAACAGTATGGAACTTTCAATGGAAAACCTGCAATTCAGGTTGAAGTTTATAGGGTCGGTGATGAGAAACCAATTGAACTTGCAAAAGCTGTTAGAAATAAAGTAGAAATATTTAAGACAGGGCTTCCTGAAGGCGTTTCTATTTCGTTGGTCAGGGACAGTTCTGAAGTTTTTGAGCAGAGAGCCAAACTTCTTGTCAGAAATGGCTATATGGGGCTTGCCTTAGTCTTTATTTTACTTGCCCTTTTTCTGGAAATCCGCCTTGCCTTCTGGGTCTCAATGGGTATCCCTGTGTCGGTTCTTGGATCTTTTATATTTCTTTCAACAACTGATTTCTCTATTAATGTAATATCTATGTTTGCCTTTATTGTTACTCTTGGAATTGTGGTGGATGATGCCATTGTGGTGGGAGAGAACATCTATTCAAGCAGAGAGTCAGGAGTTAGCGGACATGGAAATGGACATGAACATGAAAATGAAAATGGACATGAAAATAAGCTTAATGGAACCGATGGGCAGGAAGTGGCCAATATTGACGCTGCTATTCAGGGCACAAGGGCGGTTGGAATTCCGGTGGTATTCAGCATTTTAACCAATGTGATAGCCTTTATACCCATTATGTTTGTTCCCGGGATGATGGGAAAGTTTTTTGGTGTTATTCCTGTTGTCGTTATTGCAGTTTTTTTAGTTTCCCTTGTTGAAAGTCTATTTATTCTTCCGGCACACTTGAGCCATATGAGCAGA
>JADGBC010000194.1 GCA_015231705.1 Desulfamplus sp.
ATTATTGGGATTGAGTGCTTCACACTTTTGTCAATATTTAAGCATCATCAATTTAAAATATTTTAAACAGTAACCGAAAATGAGGAATAGAAGCTATTTATGGCCGGTCAAAATATTGTCCTTACAGGGTTTATGGGAACAGGTAAAACTACAGTTGGCAAACTGCTGGCAAAGAAATTGGGATATAAATTTTTAGACACAGATCAGATAATCATGTCACGGTGTAATATGACCGTTGCTGAGATATTTAAGATTAAAGGAGAAGCACTATTCAGAAAAATGGAACGCGAGCTTGCTTTGGAGCTTTCTTTGCAGGATAAATTGGTAATTTCCACAGGAGGTGCAATGATGCTCGATCCTTTTAATGTCGATGCCCTGGAGAGAAAAATTACCTATGAATTAGAAGATGAAAAAGGTGAGGATGAAAAAAATAATGATCTTCTAAAAAAACAGGGAATGATTTTTTGCCTTGTTGCAGACCCAGATGAGATTGTCGCCCGTGTTTCAGGTGATAATGGCATTGAAAGGCCTCTGCTTAAGGTTGATGATCCCAAGGCACGCATAGCGGAGTTGCTCAACGAACGTAAAGAGGGGTATGCCAGATTCGTTCAGGTAGATACTACAGCTCTTACGCCGGAAGCTGTATGTAAAGTTATTATGGACATGTTTGAAAAACAACTATAGTTTTCCAGATAATTAAATTGGTGAAAATGCCGCCTGAGACCATAAACAAAGGACTTGTCTCACCAAAAGACTTTTCTGGAAGTCTATATACGGGCATGGGGTGCAATCCCAAAGTATGTATGGAGATTGTCAATGGATAGCTATTTTCTCGACTCATCGAAATCTGAATACATTTTGACTGTAAATCCGGATTGTAAAGATTTGCACAACTAAATTTGGAGAGATTATGAATATTGAAAAAAACAGAGCATTTGGTGCTCTGATTACACGTCTTATACAAAAACAGTCTCTGACTCGCCAGGAATCAAAAGATGCTTTTACGGAGATGTTCAAAAATGAGGTCTCTGAAATGCAGCAGGGAGCTTTTCTTGCTGCTTTAAATGCCAAGAGAGAGACAGCGGACGAAGTAGCCGGAAGCTGGGAGGCTATTTATGAGATTGATACGCATAAAGTTCGTTTGAGTGAAGATATTGTTGTTGTTGAGAACAGCGGCACCGGTATGGATACATTCAAAACTTTTAATATAAGCACTGCGGCCTCCCTTATAGCTTCAGCAGGTGGTATCTGTATGGCAAGACATGGTGCCCGTGCGATAACATCAAAGTGCGGTACGGTTGATATGGCCGAAGCTCTTGGTGTTGACGTAGAGTGTGATGCAGATATTGTGGCCAAAAGCATTGAAACTGCCGGAATCGGTCTTTTTAACGGCATGAGTCCAAAAATTCATCCAATGGCTCTGGGAAGAATTCTGTCCCAGATATGTTTTGGCTCCACACTGAACATTGCCGCCTCTCTTGCAAATCCGGCAATGCCAAAAATAGCTGTAAGAGGCGTCTATTCAAAGACAATGATCCGACCTGTAATTGAGGTTATGAAGGTTATCGGGTTTGAGCGGGCTTTGGTTGTTCACGGCACTATTGATGGAACAGACAAAGGTATGGATGAAGCATCTGTATGCGGCACAACATGGTGTTCAGAATTATCTGCTGATGGCACTATTCGTGACTACAAGTTCAGACCTGAACAATTTTCAATGGATTGTCATGGCAGCACTGCTATTGCCCCTGATAGTAATATTCACAATGAACCCCGAAGATTTGTCTCTCTTATACAGGGAAAAGAGAGCGGTGCCCGTAAAGATTCTGCTGTTCTGAATGCTGCGTTGATTTATTATGTTGCAGACAAGGCAAAAACAATTGAGGATGGAATTGGGCAGGCAGCAAAATCCCTTGAGAAGAACCTTGCATTTGATGCTTTGGCATGCTGGGTCAAAGCTCAGAATCGTGAGCCTGAAACAGGGCTTCAACGACTTTCCAGATTGATTTGAGTTTTACTATTTGTTGTGTGCTGTCATGGCATGATCATTTATATGATGACATTGTAGGGGCAGATATATGACACTGCATGGGCATAGAGACCTGTGTGTCTGTCCTTGAAATTGAAATAGTGCAGGAGCTGTATGGAAACAGAACTTATCATTATTAAAAACAACAGTGATTATATCAGGGTTAAAGATGGAAAATATTTTCTTTGCAATCTTGACAAGGCCTCTGTATTTCCAATGGACAAGATAGAAGAGGTCAAAGATCATATCAAAAATATCAGGCAGGACAAGAATTTTTCCCCCAGTATTTACAGGCTCATACTCAAAGAAGAGCCTCTCTCCTTGTAGAGTTGTTCATATCTCTGTCAAGAGCCTTGTCAGCACTGTCAGAATCAGGATATTCAGGATGAAAGGATTGACAGGATACAAATCCGTAGTCATCCTGTAAATCCTGGCCATCCTGATTCAGACAGGTGCTCATATGCCCGGGAAACGATAGTAAGGTGTCGTTTTTGAATATTTCAGTTATGCAGCTTTTGTTTTTGCTAAGGAGTTTCAATTCAACAAAAATTGCAGCAAAGCTGTTTATGTTTATATGGATCAAAAAATAATGAAAAGATTAATTCTCAACGGTCTTGAACGGCTTGAGATGGAGGAGTGCAAAACTCCTGTTCCGCCTGAAGGATTTTCTTTGTTAAAGGTGCTGTGCTGTGCTGTCTGCAAGACAGATGCAAAAATGTGGCATCAGGGACATCGCGATCTTGTATTTCCACGCGTGCCAGGCCATGAGATGGTGGTGGCAGAACTCAACTATGATGGCTATACACTTGGCCAAAGATATGTTGTATGGCCTGGTCAAAGTTGCAAAGATTGTTCTTACTGCCGTGACGGGCGGGAGAATCTTTGCGAACAGATGAAAATAACCGGATTTCACCATGACGGTGGTTTCGCACAATTTATTGCTGTACCCAAAGACTCTCTTGTACCGCTGCCTCCGCCCTCTATCATTTCTGATACTATCGGATGTTTTGCAGAACCTGTCGGATGTGTTCTCAATGCTATAGATAAATTGAGTCTTCAAGAGGGCCAGAGAGTGATTATTTACGGAGGCGGCACGGTTGGGCTTATTGCCGCTCTTGTCTGCCGTCATCTGGGGGCTATTCCATGTGTGATAGAGAAAAAAGAGGAGAAGATTAAAAAGATAACGCCGTTTCTTGAAGCTACAGCCATATCCTGCATGAAAGATACAGTTGAAAGCGAATTTGATGCTGTCATTAATGCCTGTGCTGACCATATCGCTTTTAGCCTTGGTGTTGTAAAAGTTGCCAGAGGAGGAAAATTTTCTTTTTTCAGTGGCATTACAAAAAATGAACATCTTGAGAGCAACCTTATAAACCTTCTCCATTACAAAGAGGTAGAGCTTTCAGGTGCATATGGTCTGACACGAAAGAACATGCTGGATGCCGTATCGTTCATGGAATCCAATATCCCTTTTCTTGAGATGCTTGTCGAAGATGTGGTCAGACCTGAAGAGATTGTAAAGTTGATGCCTGATGTACTTTCCGGTAATACTTTGAAATATATACTTGATTTCAGGGATAACAGAGAGTCTCCTGATGAGTTGTTTGATAAAAAAAACAGTGCCATAGAAAAGAGCGGTGTAATAGAAAAAACAGGTACCATAGAAAAAAGTGCAGCCAGAAAAATTAATACTGATTTGTGGCTGATATCGGACAGCAACGGGGTATCGGACAGCAACGGGGTATCGGACAGCAACGGGGTATTGAACAGCAACGGAGTATTGGACAGCAACGGAGTATTGAACGAACTTCCAGAGAGAGGTGGTGCATTAGCTGATATTGACTTTTCGTCTCCTGATGAGAAGTGGTGTCGTTCATTTGCTGCATCTGTAAATCCTATTAATAAGGCTCTCTATTCTGAGGCTCAGGGAAAAATTGATAATAAGACAAAGCCGCTTGGTGCTCTTGGTACGCTTGAGGATCTGGCAATTCAGATGAGCCTGATTCAGCAGACTCTTTTGCCTGTAATACGTAATAAAGCTCTGTTTGTCTTTGCCGGAGATCATGGGGTTACTGAAGAGGGGGTCTCTGCCTACCCATCTGAAGTTACTTGCCAAATGGTAAAAAATTTTCTGGATGGTGGTGCTGCCATTAATGTTTTGTGCCGTCATCATGGTATTGAAATGAAAATTGTGGATATGGGTGTTAATGGTGAATTTGATGACCACCCTCATCTTATAAAAAACAAGATCCGCAAAGGAACCAGAAATTTTGCAATTGAACCTGCCATGACTCATCAAGAGACTTTTATGGCTGTCAGGCATGGTATGCAGGTGTTTCTTGATAACTATCTGATATCACCTGATATGAAGCATTGTAAAGAGAGTTCAACATCTTTTGATATTATGGATTTTGGAGAGAAAAGATCATTAAATACAGTGGAAACAGGTAAAAATATTTCACTTGATATTGTCGGGGTAGGGGAGATGGGGATTGGCAATACAACATCAGCCTCTGCCATTATCAGCGTTATTACTGGTATCACACCTTCTGAAGCAACCGGCAGAGGAACCGGTATTGATAATAAAGGACTTGAGCATAAGGCAGGTATTATTGAGAAAGCTATCAATTTCCATAAGCCTGACATTACAGACGGGTTTGATATACTAAGAAAAATTGGTGGATATGAGATTGCCGGAATAACTGGTGCTATATTAGCCGCAGCTTCAAAAGGGTGTGCCGTGGTGCTTGATGGAGTTATATCCACTGCGGCCGGTCTTGTCGCCTTTATTGTTAATCCTGCTATTCAAGGATATCTCATATCTGGCCATAAATCAGTTGAGATTGCCCAGAAAGCTGCTCTGGACTATATGGGGTTAAAACCTGTTATAGACTTTGGCATGAGACTTGGAGAGGGTACAGGTGCGGCATTGACCATAAATACTGCACAGGCTGCTTGCAAGATAATGTGCGAAATGGCCTCTTTTGATGAGGCTCAAGTTTCAGGTAAGAGGCATTCTTCTTGATAACCTGCACGGTCGGAGCGAGGTGTTGCTCTTGGCCCCAACGAAGAATTAAGATCACATAAGTACAGTTATTTAAAGAGGCTTTCACATAAAAAGAATCAAAAAAAACTTTCAGATCATCAGCTCAAAAGGAAATCAAGTTGATATAAAGTTGGTGCCATATTACCGCAGCAATTCTAAATTTGGATAGGCCCGTCAATTGTTGATGATATTTTGCTAATATTTTGATAATAAACGTTTGCTTGTTTAAGTTGGTGTGTCCAAATCCTGCTATTTTAAGCCATTTTTTTAGATCACGATTTGGGCTTGCTCTGATTAAAATTTAATATCTGGGCACATTGTTGGGATCATGAAAGGCAGAGTTAAAATCATCATCG
>JADGBC010000195.1 GCA_015231705.1 Desulfamplus sp.
GAGAAAAACCCAACTTAAAAAAATGTACTCTTAAGAAAAAGTTCTGTTTAAATCAGACACTATGCTATTCAGCCTAAAGAACAAGGATAAAAATAGACAGACTTTATTTCTTGTCAAGGAGTGTCAAACTAAAATTTAGAAAAGTAAAAAACAAAAAATCGGGTACAGCAGCAACCTAAAGCCACTCTTGATAATACAAAAGAATTTCATCCATACCTTTTATAGCAATTCCTTTCAATATGGACGCGGTAATGGCGTGAACTTTCCTCTCCTCTTCCATTGCACATTGAGCTTCTGAAGAGGCGGAGTATATCTGCTGAAATTTAGAAAATCTCACTATATGCACCAATTCATGTATGGTAATGTATACAAGAAGAGGGAATATCATAAGATCCTTATTTTCAGCAATCTTATTTAAAATAGTACTATCCTGAAAACATATTGTATAATAATTAAGAACACTTGAACCAAGGGTGCCACCTTTTTTTCTGGCTTCATACCCCAAAACTTGTGCAAATGGGCCATCCACAATTTCACCCGCTTTAAGATATTTCAAGGTCTTAATATCATACCTGTTTCGAAGCCACTGAGTGGATGACATTTTATAATGATTACTTACAAGCTCTTCGGCAATGGCAACTGCATTATCAAGCACCTGTAACTGTACAGGATTAAATACTATTGATTTATCCATAAAATACTCCGGCACTTAGATAGAGGATGTGCTTTCCCGTACAATAAAAAAGAATGGACATATCACAAAACTTTATGATATAAGTTTCTGATTCATCATTAATATAATATTTGGAAACAGATTAAAGGAGGTGGTCTTTTGGGCAGTGTTATTAAAAAGAGAAGGAAAAAAATGCGAAAGCATAAACATAAAAAACTCCTCGCAAGAACAAGACATCAAAGACGTAAAGGCAAATAGCTTCATAATCATATAATGCCGACCACGAATAAAATACCGCAACAGAAAAAAACAGAGAGATCTCTTCTGTATTTTCTGTTGCGGCGTTAGAAATATCGAATTTGCTTGTTAAATAAAAGTATTTTCTGCCAAAAAAGATCTTTGTACAAAAAAATCAAGTACACATCTTCCCTTACTCACCCTTTATTCCCTTTAAGTACTTCATAAAATCAGAGTCAGTTGAAAGAACAAGCGTACTGCTCTGGTCAAGAGTTGTTTTGTAAACATCTAGAGTTTTTACAAGAGAATAGAATTCGGGGTCAATACCATATGCGGCTGCATAAATCTCGGTTGCTTTTGCATCCGCTTTACCTTTAAGCTCTTGGGATATTTTATATGCCTGAGATTTAACCAGTTGCAGTTCTTTTTCCTTGTCACCCCTAATGTTACTTGCCTCACCTTTGCCTTCGGCACGAAATTTTTCTGCAATCTGTTTTCTTTCTGCAATCATTCTGCCATATACAGCATCCCTGACCTTTTCAACATAAAGAATCCGTTTGATCTTTACGTCAACAAGTTCAATACCAAAAGCCTCTAATTTGGGTTGAGCCTGTGCAATTATTTTCCTGTTTATCTCGCTTCGACCCACCTCAATTTTATACTGGGATATATGGGTCTGCGAGTTATTTTTATTAACTTCATTGCCGGCATTAGTAATATCTGCTCCAATTGTGTTTTGACTTTCGTAATTGTCAAAAGACTCGAAAGTATCCATTGGCCTGTCAGTGTTGCGAACGCTCTCCACAAGTCTGTATGATGTAATAAAGTTTCTCACCGCTGGATCAATAATATCATCAAGTCGTCCCTTTGCCGTGGTCATGTTATTAACTGTCTGAAAATATTTGATGGGATCGACTATTTTCCACCGGGCAAAGGTATCTACCCAGATAAAAGTTTTGTCCTTTGTTGGTATCTGACCAGGATCCCCATCCCATACCTGAAGATTTTTAGGAAAATAGGTTGCTTTTTGAATAAAAGGCACTTTAAAATTAAGCCCGGGTGTCATGACCGGATCTCCCACAACCTTTCCAAACTGAGTAATAACAACCTGCTCTGTCTCATCAACCACATAGGCTGACGTAATAAGAATAAACGCTATAACACCAAATATTGCCAGTACAACACTTTTATATTTCATCATTTTACCACCTCATTTCCCTTTAGAAAATCTCTTGCAGCAGGCACTGTTGAGGATGACACTGCCGCTTCTCCCATATTCAGAAGGGGTAAAAGATTTTTTTGTCCCGAATCCACCACATATTTTTTCCCAAGTCTTGGCATTATTTCTGACATGGCTTCCAGATAAAGTCGTGTTTCAGTCACCTCTTTTGCTTTAACATACTCCTGATATACCGATGTAAATCTTGAAGCATCGCCCAGTGCCCTGTTGACTCTGTCCAGAGCATACCCTTCGGCATCCTTGATTACCCGCTGGGCTTCACCCTTTGCAGCAGGAACGGCTTTATTGTACTCTTCTTTTGCCTTGTAAATGAGCTGCTCTCTCTCTTGAACAGCTTCGTTGACCTCATTGAAAGAAGGTTGAACAGGCTCGGGTACATTGGTCTTCTTCATCTCTATAGTGACAATCTGTATTCCTGTTTCTGCCTGGATCATCTCTGTCTGAAGCAGTTCTCTGGCAGCTATGGCAATCTCCTCACGCTTTGAGATTACTTCATTGATACTGCGATCTCCTACAATGGTACGCATGGTGGCTTCTGCCATATCCCGCAAAATCGCATTTACATCTTCAACCTTAAACAGATAGTTATATGGATCTGATATTCTGTATTGAACAATCCATGGAACAATAGCGACATTTAAATCGCCTGTCATCATGAAAGCTACCGCTTCTGTGTTTTCATTGTTAACGCGTGAATCAGAGCCTTCCTGACCACTTGTAAAGCCAAACTCTTCCTTATAAACTCGTTTGATTTTTACCTTGGTGACTTTTTCGATTCCGGAAGGTAATTTGAAATTCAATCCAGGCTGACAGATTCTGCTATATTTTCCGAACCTCTGTATTACCCCAACCTCATCAATAGCTACGGTAAAAAAAATTGAGCTTCCAAAAAAAAGGAAAAAAAGAACAAGAAGCATCAATAATCCACCGGGAAATTTAAAGTTTCTGAATTTTGATACTATCTCATCAATCTGTGGTGGTGTCGGCATGCCCCCCATGCCCCCATCACTACCCCGCCTTTTTTCGTATTGCTCCTGCTTGTCTCTGAGCTTATCCCAATCCCAATTCATAAAGTAGTTTCCTGTAAAACTGTTATTAAATCATTAACAAAAAAACAGATGTATTGTTTATGCATGAAAAGGCATTCTAATTTTCATGCTTCAGGGCTACTGGAACACAAGCACCTTCGCTGCAATTATTGTCAGATCAAAACTCCTGAACAAAAATAACACCATGCCCATTTAATACATCATTGAACTCTGCCTGTAAATCTTTGATAGATTACATTAATTGATGCATTTTTCAAGGAAAAACGGAATTATCAAATATACCCTTATGGATTATTTACCTGCATGAATATCTCTTTTAATATTTTCTTTGTCTCTACAAGTGTTCGTGCAATCTTTTTATTCCTGTTGCCAAGGGTTATTTTAATTGCATTTTCAGCAGTATATTCATATTCCCACCCATTAACCAGCATGTTGCCTGACCCAACAAAGGGGCGTTTCTGGTGCAATTCAGAAAAAACAAGAATAATTGAACTTGTGGTCACATCCATTTTCTTTACCCCGGCCTTTACAGCAAGAATTCTCAGCATAATTTTGAAAAGCATGTTGAGTCCCTCTTCTGGAAGTTTTCCAAACCGGTCGATAAGCTCCTTTTGCATGGTTGTGATTTCAGATACTTCTGTCATCTGAGAAAGTCGTCTGTAAATTGTAAGCCTCTGTTCTATGGACTGCACATAATCCTCAGGAATATGGGCAGACATAGTGATATTGATCTCCGGTTCAAGGGCAGGCAACACAGGTTTCCCCTTAAGATCAGATACAGCCTCATCCAGAAGTTTCAAAAACATATCATAACCGACCGCAGCAATATGGCCAGACTGAGAAGCTCCGAGAGCAGAACCAGACCCTCTTATCTGAAGATCCTTCATAGCTATCTGAAACCCTGATCCAAGATCTCTATGCTCCATAAGGGCAGACAGTCGCTTCTGAGCATCCCGCGAAAGTCTGTTTTCATCAGGCACAAACATGTAGGCATAAGCCTGTTCCTCGCCCCTTCCTATTCTGCCTCTTAACTGATAGATCTGTGCAAGACCAAACCGGTCTGCCTTGTTTATAATCATGGTATTGGCAGAGGGTATATCAAGTCCCGACTCAACAATTGTGGTACATACCAACATGTCAATCTCACGATTTATAAAATCGAGCATAACCTTCTCAAGTGTAGATTCCGGTAACCTTCCATGAGCTACCCCTAAACGCACCTTAGGTATAAGTTTCTGAAGTTTTTCAGCCATCTTAAATATGGTCTCTATCTCATTGTGGATAAAAAATATCTGTCCACCCCTTGCAAGCTCCTTTTTTATGGCATCTGCCACAATGGCATCATCATACTCTGAAATATAGGAGACAATTGCCTGCCGATCCTCCGGAGGAGTTGATATTATACTGATATCTCGCATTCCTGTCAGCGACATGTGTAACGTCCTTGGAATTGGGGTTGCAGTAAGTGCAAGAACATCAACAGTGCTTCTTTTTGACTTAAGAGCCTCCTTGTGCTTGACTCCAAACCGCTGCTCCTCATCAATAACAAGAAGGCCAAGGGATTTGAAGGAGACATCTTTTTGAAGCACTCTGTGGGTACCGATCACTACATCAATTGTACCGGCAGAGAGTCCGCTTAAAATCTGCTTCTGCTCTTTTCCGGTTCTGAACCTTGAGATAGCCTCAACAGTTACAGGCCATCCTCTAAAACGCTCTTTGAATGTGTGCAGATGCTGCTCTGCAAGAATAGTGGTTGGTACCACAACTGCAACCTGCTTGCCATCATTGACAGCTTTAAATGCTGCTCTTATTGCAACTTCAGTTTTACCATATCCCACATCTCCACAAACAAGCCTGTCCATGGGGGTCTGATCTTCCATGTCTGCCAGCACATCTTCAATGGCCTTTAATTGATCTGGAGTCTCATCATATGGGAATGATGCCTGAAATTCGTTATAATAACCATCGCAGGGGCTAAAGGCATGTCCACTCTTTACTCGTCTTTCAGCATATAGCTTTAAAAGCTCCCCTGCCATTTTTTCCACCTCTTTTTTTGCCTTTGCACGGGCTTTAGTCCAGGTTTTTCCACCTATTTTATCCAGAACAGGGGTATAGCCATCAACACCAAGATACTTTTCAACCATCTCCATCC
>JADGBC010000196.1 GCA_015231705.1 Desulfamplus sp.
ATGAACCAATCCAACTTCTTCTGGTAGATGACGAAGAGGGGTTTGTGCGTGTTCTTGCCAAACGTCTTGGGAAAAGGAATATCAACGTCACGACCTCCTTGAGTGGCGACGGAGCAATTCAGCTATGCAGGAAAAAGCGGTTTGACATTATGCTGCTGGATCTCAAGATGGAGTTCATGGATGGCCTTGAGGTTTTAAAAGTATTGAAGGAGATCGGTATAGATATGCCGGTGATCATGATTACTGGTCATGGCTCTCTTGAAGATGCTAAGAAGGGGTTGGATTTAGGTGCTGTAGCCTGCCTTCCCAAACCCTATGATTTTGAGGATCTGGTAAAAAAGATTAAGGAAAATATTGGAGAGAGAAGATAACCGGAACGGCCGGAACGGGTTATTGCTCTTGGCCACGATAAGAATCTAAAAATGGAGGGTAATAATGCGGGATATTCAGGTAAGAGAGTTAATGGTTTCTATTTCTGCCTATGCTACTGTGGATGAAAATGCCACAATGTTCGAGGCGGTTAACGCTCTGGAACAGGCACGTGAGAAATTTGATCCAAAAAAACTGAGGCACAGAGCAATTCTTGTAACAGACAGCAATAAGCGTGTGGTCGGGAAAATAGGCTATCTGGATTTTCTCCAGAGTCTTGAACCCAAATACAGCGAGATTGAGGAGCTGCTGCAGACTATCAATAAGGATCTTGGCTCAAAGTATCATCTTGCAGGAGAGTTCACGCCTGAGATGCTGCATTCGCAGATTCAAAAATATTCTCTGTGGCAGAAACCTCTCAATGATCTGTGTGGAAAAGCGGCAAATTTTCATGCAAAAGATATTATGTATGCTCCTAAAGAGGCTGACTATATTGATATTGATGCCACTTTAGATCAGGCTATTCACCAGTTTGTCCTGCTCAAGGTTCAGTCATTGCTTGTGAAAGATGGTGATAATGATGTTGTTGGTATTCTAAGGCTCAGTGATGTTGTTGAATCGATATTTGGATTGCTCAAAACCTGCAAAATTTAATGCTGTAAAACGTTTTAATGATAACCGGCACGGCCGGAGCTGGATATTGGCACTCATAGTTATGTCACAACAATTTTGTCATGCAAGGAGAGTATAATGGTAACAATGGTGAAGATGAGAATCATGCTTGTAGATGATGAAGAGCGATTTGTTCAAACCATGCAAAAAATGCTCATAAAGCACGGTTATGATGCAATGACAGCTTCAAGCGGAGAGGAGTGTCTTAAAAAACTTGAAGATGAGCTGGTTCATGTCGTGATTCTCGACGTAAAAATGCCAGGTATGGGAGGAGTGGCAACCCTCAAGAAAATAAAACAGCTTTATCCCATGGTTGAGGTGATAATGCTCACGGGACATGGCACTGCGGAATCGGCTGTGGAGGGTCTTAAAGCTGGGGCAACCGATTATCTGACCAAACCGGCAAACGTTGACGATATTGTGGCTAAGGCGGAAGATGCTTTTAAAAGACATCTTGCTATTGAAGAAAAAATACGTCTGGTTGAAGCTATGAAGCAATCTCACATATAACTTCTCAGAGTATTGTAAATTCATAATTGTATGTATTTGCAATCATTAATTAATTTAAACTTGGAGTATATTTTATGGCTGAAGTCGAATCTATTAATAAACCGGCAAGCATAAAATCAATCACTATTAAAGTGGCTATTGCTCTGGGATTGGGCATTGGCATCATGCTGCTGCCCCGACCTGTCAATCTTCCGCCGGAAGGCCAAAGATTGCTGGGCCTTCTGATAACCGTAGTCTTTCTCTGGGTAAGCGAGGCAGTTCCAATAGGGGCCACAGCTCTCATAGCCGCTGCAAGCATGATCCTTCTGAAAATCCAGCCGGCACAGGCAGCATGGGCACCATTTGCAAGTCCGGCAGTAATGTTTGTTCTGATGGTCATAATGTTCGGCGTGGTTTTGAATGAGGTGGGGCTGGCTAATCGCCTCATGTACTACCTTCTTAAAATTGCGGGTACCAAGGTCAAGCGTCTCAGTCTGATTCTGGCAATAGGCTGTACTATTACTTCAACAGTTTTTCACGATGCAACAATCACAGTTATCATGGTCTTTGCATTTGTGCCGGTATTCATGGGCATGGGCATGAAACCTGGCCAGGGCCATAAACTGCCCATGTTTTTTATGCTCTTGATTCCTCTTGCCTCTTCCGCAGGAGGTTTTGGCACCCTTTTAGGAGGAGGCAGATGCCCCCTTGCCGTTGAGATTCTCCAGAAATTCAGTGAAGGGAATCTCTCTATCGGCTTTCTGGAATTTATCGTAATCAACTTCCCGCTGGCTATTCTGACTGCTATTGCTACATGGGCTATACTCTGGTTATTTATCAGACCAGAGGAGAAGGAGCTTGCAGGCGTTTCCCTTGATAATCCAGGACCGATGAGCAAGGCGGAAAAGGGCGTTCTTGTTATATTTATCGTAACATTTACACTCTGGTTCATGGGTGATCTGACCGGATGGCACTACAGTGTACCGGCTGCTTTTGCCATTCTGGGTTTCTGCAGTTTTGGCTGGATAAGTTTCAAAACTATATGTGACAAGTTTCCATGGGAGTCATGGATTGTTTTTGGTGCAGGTGTCTCGCTTGGCAACACCATGCTCGACAGTGGAGCAGGACGTTTTTTAGCAGAAGTCTTTTTGCCACTTCTGAGCGGCAAACCAATGTTTGTTGTATATTACGGAATGGGTTTTTTCGGATCGTTTCTCTCCAGCATGATGTCAAACTCTGCTGCTGTAGCCCTTATGCTGCCAATCATGCTGCCAATGGCCGAGATGATGCAGCTCTCTCCTAAAGTAGTGACAATGATAGCACCAATAAGCACATCATTCATAATGCTGGTAATAGGATGTCCTCCCACCATTATTGCATACAGTACAGGTTATTTTACCCAGAAGCAGTTTATCAAGATCGCCGTTATCTGGTCAATGGTACTTCTGTTGGTATGCGTTATCAGTATGTTGGTATATTGGCCGTTAATCGGTTTTTCTTAAACAGTTTTATAAAATGTCCTCCCCTGTCCCTGATGGGGGAGGACGTGCAATAAGGAGTATAAGTTATGGCTGAAGTTGAATCCATGAAAGCACCGGCAACTACCCGGTCAATCATCATTAAAACGTTAATAGCTCTGGCATTGGGTATTGGAATAATGCTGCTGCCCAGACCCGTCAATCTTACACCGGAAGGACAGAGGCTGTTGGGTCTTCTGGTAACTGTGGTATTTCTTTGGGTAAGTGAGGCGGTTCCAATTGGTGCGACCGCTCTATTGTCCGGAGCAGGTCTGATTCTTCTTAAAATCCAACCAGCACAGAGCGCATGGGCTCCTTTTGCCAGTCCCGCGGTTATGTTTGTGCTAATGATCATCATGTTTGGTGTTGTTTTGAATGAAGTGGGGCTTGCCAACAGGCTCATGTACTATCTTCTGAAGATAGCGGGTACAAAAGTAAAGCGTCTGAGTCTGATTCTTGCCATAGGATGCACAATCACCTCATCGGTCTTTCACGATGCTACAATTACAGTTATCATGGTCTTTGCTTTTGTTCCTGTATTTATGAGTATGGGAATGAGACCAGGTCAGGGGCATAAACTCCCCACTTTTTTTCTGCTTCTCATACCTCTTGCATCTTCTGCCGGTGGCTTTGGAACCCTTCTTGGTGGAGGTCGTAACCCTCTGGCTCTTGAAATTCTTACAAAGTTCAGTAATGGAAATATTTCGATCGGATTTCTGGAGTATATCGTGATCCAGTTTCCTATATGTATTCTTACAGCTATAGCTACGTGGGGTATTTTGTGGGTATTGATCCGTCCTGAGGAAAAAGAGCTTTTAGGAGTGGAGCTTTCAGACCCGGGCCCTATGACCAAAGCACAATTAGGCGTACTTGTAGTATTTATATTTACATTCGTACTCTGGTTCATGGGCGATCTGACAGGGTGGCACTACAGTGTGCCGGCGGCTCTTGCTATTTTAGGTTTTTGTGGACCTGGATGGATAAGTTTTAAAACCATATGTGACAAGTTCCCGTGGGAATCATGGATTGTCTTTGGTGCTGGAGTATCTTTGGGTGTCTCCATGCTCGACAGCGGAGCCGGACGCTTTCTGGCAGAAGTCTTTTTGCCACTTCTGAGTGGCAAGCCAATGTTTGTTGTATATTACGGCATGGGCTTTTTCGGATCATTTCTCTCCAGCATGATGTCCAACTCTGCTGCCGTTGCCCTTATGCTGCCAATTACCCTGCCCATGGCCGAGCTGATGCAGATGTCTCCTGAATCGGTTGCAATGATTGCACCCATGACAACATCGTTTATCATGCTGGTCATAGGATGTCCTCCCACCATTATAGCATACAGTACCGGATATTTTACCCAGAAGGACTTTATCAAGATAGCTGTACCATGGTGTCTGATCCTTCTGTTGATATGCGTTTTGAGTGTTATGATCTATTGGCCTTTTATCGGGTTCATTAAATAATTTAATAAAACGGCCATGCCCTGATAGGCACAACGTACCTCTTTACCATGAAAATCAGAATCCATTTTCATGGTAAAGCAAAAGAGGCAAAACATTGCGTCTTTACGATATTATTCCAATTTAGTAGAAAACGGCCATAAATGGAAAAGGGCTTGAAATTATGACTAAATCTGAAGAGACATCATACTCCAGTTTGCGTCGTCACATAATTATCACTTTGTGTCTTGCATCAACGATTCCACTTGTATTTATCGGAGGAGGCATATATTTCGAGTATCGTGAATCCATGACGGTCAAAATTAAAAATCAACTGACTTCAATAGTTGTGCATCATAAGGAATCCATTGAGAAATTTCTTCATGAAGCCAGTGCTTCTGTAAAATTGGTGACACAGCTCAAATCGTTTGAAGAGATCTCTGACCAACATGTTTTACAATCTATTTTTAATACACTACAGCAGGAATACAACCACTCCTTTGAAGATATAGGTGTTATTGACCATAAAGGCAACCATGTAGCCTATGTCGGGGCATATGATCTTCAGAAGCACAATTACAGCACATCTATCTGGTTCAAGGAGGCGATGGAAAAACAGAAATACATAAGTGATGTGTTTTTAGGATATCGTAAAATACCTCATTTTATTGTAGCTGTAAAGCAAGGTGATGGTGAATCATCGTGGATTCTTAGAGCCACAATCAACGCGGCCACCTTCGGGCATCTGGTAGAGAATATCCGTCTTGGACGCACCGGAGAGGCATTTATCATAAATGCTGAAGGTATATATCAAACCAGAGCAAGATTTGGTGGTAATGTTATGGATGCTGTTGATTCT
>JADGBC010000197.1 GCA_015231705.1 Desulfamplus sp.
CATGGGGCGATAATGTTAAGCCCCTCATCATAAACCCTGTCTGTCACGGTACCAGCATCAAAAATACGTCTGAAAAGCACCCCTGCATGACCAGGATAGACCGTTATAAAAATAAGGTCTGCCAGATAGACCAAAAAAAACAGAGCAATCAGCGAGGCTATTATTATCATCACTGAATTATTTTTGACTTTTTCCCAGAAACGCATTTTTTTATCCTAAAAAATATAAATCATTTACCATCCCACATTGAGCACCCTATAGATAACTATTTGAAATAATTGAATTATAATTTTTGGTTAAAGTTAACCACTTATAATAAAATCAATAGGTTATATCGTTTGCTGCTCAATGTATGTACCATGAAAATGAATTTTTATTTTCATGGTTCAAGGTGGCCACACAACTGTAATAAATGTTTAATATTCACCTATCACCAGAGTCAAAAAAAATTAAATTTTATAAGAATGGCGTAAAGCCTCTATCCATTCAGAGTAGAGGTAGTTCACTTAATATCACTAAAACTGTTGCCTCTCCAGAAAGGAAAAAGAGGCAATAGGCATTCGTCAATTTCAGAAGATTGTTACAGAGAGTCTTTCACCGGAACTATTGCAATGGAAGGGTATTATGGCAACCCTCGAATTGGCAACATCTCCCAATACAAAAGTTATTATTGTAGGTGGAGGAGAGAATGGTCTCCCCATTATTTTTAATGCAGATACATCTAAAATATCATCTTCCAGTAATAAAAGAGAAGTTCCGTCTCACACAGAGGATCAGTCAATGATTGACGAACAGCTATATGATCAAAGTTCTGATATAACAGACATAGAAGATTATAAAGTTCCCCCAGATGTTAAAAATAAAAATGCAGATATCACTATTAAGACGAATAAAAAATAATCAAATAGGGCATCCTTCATTTACCGGTTGACACTTTCTGGTGCTGCATCCCATATTTTCAGCGGATTCCCCCAAAAAGTGTCAACTACTTTTGGGGCTATATGAAGGATGCCTCAAATAGTTTAAATTTGACGGTCTCGTAAAAAGCCCGAAATGGGTGTTTTCTGGTGTAACAAACTTCTGGTTTTATTGGATGCTGATTTTAGCAGATTGACTTTTTGCGAGGGAATCAAAATTGAAAAAACAATAGGAGAAAAAAATAATGGTGATAGCAGTTGTAGTTTTGACAATATTATTGAGTTATATTGTAGGAAAAATTGGCAAAAACAGGAAATTTGGATTTTGGGGATATTTTTTTTGTTCTATTTTCTTAACACCATTGATAGGGCTTTTGCTTGTACTTGCATCAGATCCCCGTCCAAAGACATCATAAAGATTAGCAAAATATCATCAAGATTACCAATGAATCTATTTTTGATTACCAAGATATATATTTAATAGATATCTTGGGATATTTATCCCTTAGAGCAATGTTAGAGATGTAATTGTTTGCAATGGCTATTGGGTGTATATACCATTTAATACTATTTATGACAGAAGAGTTACCGCTGACACAAAAGGTCTCCAGGCCGGTTGAAAGGCCTTTGCCATGAGCTTTAATGATAGCCTCCTTGCGAGTCCAGATTTCATAGAATGAATTTAGTGGGGTTTCCGAATTTGTGATTATATCCTTCTCCTGCCGAGTAAATAGATTGAAGAAATCCCTGAATGCAATAGGTCTTACAGCTTCAATGTCTATTCCAATCTCGGATGAGTGAAATGCACAGACGCAGCAGTTACCAGAATGGGAAATATTAAAACAGACCCTGTTTTCAATAAATGGTTTCCCAAACCCAGATAACTGAACGGACTCGATACTTTCAGGTGGGTTACTGAATTTTTCTAAACCGTATTTAAGAAGAAGTTTTCCCGTCAGGCTGTTCTGCTGATCTTCCCATCTGGCAAGGTTTAATATTTTTTCACGAAATAAATCAGGTATCTTTGATAAATAAAGATCAAATTTTTTTTTAGGCATTTTTTTTGTATTGCAGGTATAAATCACATTAACCATAGCTCTTTTATATAACCACCTCTCCCTTATACAAGCGGAGTGCCCTGCCACGGGTATTCGTCAAGAAGATTTCCTTTATAATTTCTTATTAAAAACAAGACTTCCGGGATTTTTGAGACATCAAGGAGTCCAAGCTGTCGCTCGGATAAAAGATCAAGTTTTGTCTGCCAGTTTTTTTCCGGATTTACAAATTCATAACCCAGAATTTTGAGGAATTTACTTCTTGGAGCATTCTTGTATATGGGACTTATGAATGTTTTGATATCGATTGTTGTTCCATATAACAACAGATAGTATCTGATAAGCTGGTTAAGCCCGGTTCTCCTGAATGTGCTTAACGTTGCCGCACTGGCAAATATCATGGCCGGAAATTTCACACTTTTATGCACAGTACATTTGGTCAGGTTTTCAGCCTCAGACAGTGTATGTACAGTCACGCCAGCCATTGTTGAAATTGCAGTTCCATTGTCGTCAAAAACAGCCAGGACAATATTTTCATCATCTATAGAAGACCACTGCAACTTTTCCGGTTTTAAAAGTTTAAACTCTGTTGATCTGTTGAACTCTGAAATTCTTAGCTCTTCAATAATTTTTTTATCATGTTTAAATGTTCTCCTGATATGTTTCATTCTTCCTCAAGTTTATGTAAAAGTCTCTTCATCTATCTGTAATTATAAGATTTTCATTGTTAGTTGTGCCCATAAGGGCATGGCCGTTATTATAAGGGTTTGAAACCGTTTTTTCCAAAAGAATGACCCGCATAAAATAACTTAGGCTATTTGCGGAAAAGAATATCCCATCAATCCTGCCCTGAAATGTTGAAATTCAGGGTTTATCTCAGGAGAACAGGTATATTTATTCATGCAAATCACCTTAATGATTCTTGACTCATAAGACCTACCATTCATCTATTTTCATATAAATGGCATCTGCACTGTTCAATACCGGAATTGCCAGAGATGGGGGAAACTGGACTGCTTTGGCTGCTTCCAGATTCACAAAGATGGAAAATTTAGTACCTGTGTTCATGGGTAAATTTGAAGGTTTGATGCCATCGAACAGTATTTTGATGGCATATTCTGCGGCCTGCTGGCCAAAAATAAAATCATTAGGCCCAACTCCCATAACAAGTCCCTTTTTGATAAAAATAAGCTCTCCTATGCTTGGAACTTTGTATTTTTTAAATGCCCTTCTAAAAATGCTGAAATGTTTTTCATATGTTGCTGATGCCTGAACATAAAAAGCATCAACTTGAGGCAATACATAGTCTAATGAGCGTTGAATCTCCTTTGCTATTATATCATCAGGAAAAGGTTTTCCATCTTTTTGCCTGAACGGAGTTGGATCATAAATAAAGCGGATTCCATTTTTTTTACACATCTCCTTTACCTCTTTAACAACTGCCTCATGGTTTGGCGAGTCAGCAAGGTAGGTAATGCCAATGCTGTTAAATTTTGCAATGTTGTATGCCTGAGTAATACTTTGTGTGATTTGATAGGGGGTGGCAATACCAGTAATATTGGTTCCGGAGCTTTCCCAGTTGTTTATTATTCCCGCCTCTACAGGAGATCCTACAACTGTGAATATAATTGGTATATGCTTGATTCTATCCGCAAGTTTTTTGGAACTCTGGGTTCCCATGGAAAATATAAGATCAATATCATTGTTTTTTCCTATCTCAGTTATTTTCTTGTCAAGAGCAGAGAGACTGCTTTTAGCATTATATAACTCCACAGTGATTTTTTCCCAATGTTCTGACTTTTTCAGACCACTGATAAAACCTTTATATGCTTTTGTATAGGGGAGATAATCCTGATGCTGTACTGCCATTATCTTATAGCTTTTTTCAGAAGAGTCTGCCAGTAATGGAGACTGTGTAAATAAGATGGCGATCAGATAGAATATTATTATTTTTGCTGAAAAAAGTTTCATGGCAGTCCAAAGATAAAGTGGCAATAGTAAAATAGGTTGTGTTTGACTCTCGATAAATTGATGATAATGTACTATGAAAATGCACTCTGATTTTCATGGTTGGGAGTGACTATAGCCCGGTTATGATGGTTATTGGAGATTAATATGTCATAAATTTCATGATGATAATATGTGATTCATAAAATTGATGAACTTATAAGATATTTAATGCATAATGGTCAATGTTTTACAGGAAATTAATATGAATATTAGAAAATTCAGACAACGTATATTAAAAATCAAATGATAGGTTAAAGTGATATTGTTATGATAAAAAAGAAAGTAATTTTATACTGTCTTTCGTTTGCTGGTGGTAGCTCGTACTCATACAGGGATTTTGCAAAGCACCTTGATGACAACATAGAGGTTGTTGCCATCGATCTTCCAGGTCATGGCCGAAAGTTAAGAGAGCCTCTTTTAACTGACTTGAATATTATGACTGACTATCTCTTGGATCAAATTCGCATGGATATTATGAGCAGTCCATTTGCAATATATGGCCACAGCATGGGTGCAACCCTTGGTTATATGTTGTGTCGCAAACTTATCAAAGAGGGGCTGCCACGTCCAAAGCATCTGTTCTTCTCAAGCAGACAGGGGCCTTCCGTTCCCATTAAAGATGAGACAAAGTACCTTCACCTGCTTCCACAGGATCAGTTTGTAAAAATGGCCATGGAATATGGAGGAATTCCTCGTGAAGTGGCGGCTGAAAAGGAGCTTATGGATCTGTTTGTTCCCATCATGAAAGCAGATTTTCAGGCTGTTGGACAATATGTTTATGAACCAGACACTCCTTTTGATATTCCAGTTACAGTGCTCATAGGTTCCAACGAAAAGACGACACCTTATGATGCCATGAAATGGCAGGAAGTAACCAGTCAAAAAATATCTATGATGCAGTTTTTAGGAGGACATTTCTTCATTTTTGATAATCTTCCAGAAATATGTGAAATTATATCCGCATCATTAGCAATAGATCTTTAGTAATACAAGAAAAAGATATTTAGTAGTCAGGTTTTCATGATTCGGGGTGGTCACCAAATCATGAAAATTAAGAATACATTTTCATGGTAAAGGGCAGATATGGAGTCTGCCCCATGAATTGTATAGATATTTAATATTATTGTTTTGATGCGGCAATCTTTTCATGCCCTTTAAGTATTATCTCCTCGGTTGTCTCCCAAGATATGCATTCGTCAGTGACAGAGACACCGTAGGCAAGATTTTCAGCTCCGCAGGACATGCTCTGGTTACCTTCGCAAAGATAGCTCTCCAGCATAAGACCCTTTATTGCACCATTTCCGTTAAGATATTGATT
>JADGBC010000198.1 GCA_015231705.1 Desulfamplus sp.
AACTTCTTACAATAGCGATCCGTTTCACAAGATTTATGATCTATTCTGCTTTGATCTTTCTCAGTCTTGGGCTTTTGATAATCTCCATCATTATTTTTTCCTCTGCAAAGGATCTTCCAAAGCTGCCTGAACCATTGAGCCGCATAATTGAGACTCCAAAGACAGAGATCTATGCATCGACAGGAGAACGACTGATTACCCTCGGAGGAAGAGAGCCAGTTCCCCTTTCCCGAGTATCTCCTGACTTTATAAATGCGGTATTGGCTGTTGAGGATCACATGTTCTGGGAGCATCACGGAGTAAATAAAATCAGGACACTGAAAGCTCTCTATGTCACCTTGACAAGACCTGGCAATATTCAGGGGGCATCGACAATCACCCAGCAGCTTGCCAAAAATCTCTTTTTCAGTTTTGAGAGAACCTATCTCAGGAAATTCAAAGAGATGCTTGTGGCATTCCAGATTGAATACTCCTGCACAAAAGAGGAGATTCTGCACGCCTATATAAACCAGATATCATTTGGTGCAGGTGCCCAGGGAGTGGAAAAGGCGGCTCAGGTTTTTTTCGGCAAATCAGCAGCGGAACTGACCCTTGGAGAGGCATCTCTTTTAGCAGGTCTGCCCAAATCACCAACCAACTATAATCCATACCATCACTACGACAAAGCATTAAAACGCCGCCAGGTTGTTATTGCAAGGATGAAAGAGGCTGGATATATAACTCAGGATGAGGCACAGCAGGCTCTTAAAACTCGCCCTCCTCTTCATGCTGATCACGCAGATGCAAGAACCGGAAGCTACTTTCTTGATGCTCTTATAAATGAGCTTACCGAAAAATATGGAAATGATGTTGTATTTCATGGGGGAATCAAAGTCACTGCCACAGTTGACTCATATCTCCAGTATGCCGCAGATCAGGCACTTAAAAATGGCATGGAACGACTTGACAGCCTTATGGGATTACCTCCTGATTCAGAACCTCGTCCTCAGGGGGCATTAGTTGCAATTGACCCAGCTTCAGGAGCTGTAAAGGCCATGATCGGCGGGAGGGACTACTATAACAGCGAATACAACCGTGCCATGAGCAGTCGGCGACAACCAGGTTCCGGTTTCAAACCTTTCCTTTATTACACTGCTTTAGAGAAACTCAACTTCAATGGTGCAACTGTAATGGTTGACAGTCCTATTTCCATCCCTGTTGTCGGGGCCCAGACATGGGAGCCCCGGAACTTTGAAAAAAGCTATCGTGGTCGCATTCTCCTGAAGCAGGCACTGACATATTCGGTTAATACAATTGCTGCCCGCCTTGTTGAAAAGACAGGCCCCAGAGCAGTAATTGACACGGCAAAGATGTGTGGTATTAAAAGTACATTAGAGGATGTCTATTCAGTTGCCCTGGGGACATCAGTAGTTACTCCTTTTGAAATGGCTTCTGCCTACGCTACATTTGCATCAGGAGGGGTGCGACATGAACCGTTTATGATTTGGCGTGTGGAGGATGCCTTTGGCAGGGTTATTGATGAGCACCTTGTACGGGGAAGAAAGGTGCTTGATCCTGACATAACATACCAGGTCGTGGATATGATGAAATCGGTAATTGACAGGGGTTCAGGCAGAACTATAAGGGATATGGGCTTTACAAGACCGGCAGCAGGCAAGACAGGTACTACAGACTCTTATAATGATGCTTGGTTCACAGGATTTACCCCAAGCCTATGCACTTCAATATGGACAGGTTTTGACAGGAATAGAAAACTTAAAATTGCAAGCCAGCCTGGAATTACCGGAGGCAGGATAGCAGCCAGCATATGGGCAGAATTCATGGGAGAGGCTATGAAAAATGAACCGCCAAGAGATTTTACAATTCCTGATGGAATCCATTTTGAACAGGCAGATATCTCGTCAGGCTGTAAAGTGTCACAACACTCCATAGGGTCAATGTCTGTTCCCCTGAAAAAAAATCAGCAATTGTGTGAGTCACCTCAATATTAAATTTTACCATGATAACACATCATGATTTTCATGCTGGGGGGGGTACTGAACCGCATTAGTTATTAAAACTTAGCGTGAAAACAGATATTAATTTGCATGGTCCAGAGTAGCTGAATTCCGACCATGAGCGTTTAACGTAAAAACATATAATAGTGCAAAAGCTTAAAATATGATCTATTTTTTAAGAAATATCTCCATAAGACTATGGCTCTCAGTTGCCTTAGCCATTCCTGCAATATTTATAATCCTTCCAACAATTCAACGTCTTGTACCAGGCATGAACCCATCTATTTCCTGCATTATTATTACAGTTTTTCTCTTCATGTTTACAGGATATATCATGAATTTTGCAGGCGAACGGGCAATTCACAGATATATCAATGATGCAAAAAACTGGGAACGGGATGGAATTTTTAATAAAAGTGAAGCCTGTTATCTTAAAGCCCTTGAAATCTTTGACTCTTACCTGTTTACAACGCTTAGATCAAGAAAGGCAGCCTTGATTCTTACCGGTGCAATTGCACGATTCTCTCTCAATGCACTATATTACAATGACCATTTTGACAAAGCTACCACTTTTTTCCTGAACAAAAATCTCCATGAAACTGAAGTTGCCCATCTGTGGCTAAAAAAAATGGTGAGGCATAAAAGTAAGAGCCAACTCTCTGCACAGGAGGAAAACCTTCTGACA
This sequence comes from Desulfamplus sp., assembly GCA_015231705.1. Lineage (GTDB taxonomy): Bacteria > Desulfobacterota > Desulfobacteria > Desulfobacterales > Desulfobacteraceae > Desulfamplus. Next base: position 2,683 of record JADGBC010000198.1, read on the forward strand.
AAGCTTGCTGAAATGGAGCCGCTAAGCCTTAAATTAGTTCCGCTGCTGGCAGAATTTTTCACAAAAAGACAACGGTCAGATTTTGCTGCAAAAAGAGTATTTTCAGTGGTGGGAAAAAATGTTGAGTGTGTCGAAACTTCCTCACTATATGCTCAAAGCCCTGAAAAATCTACAGAGACTAAACAGGTACCTCTTTTTGAGCAATACAAAGACGGAGTAACTGATAAAAATAATCTTGGAGAAAAAATATCTGGACAGGCTGATCTTCAGGAAACTCGGCAGGCTAATCTTCAGGAAACTGAGCAGGCTGATTTTCAGGAAAAAAGATCTCAAGAAGAGATATATGAACAAAAAGAAGATCACAAAAAAGTATTTGCACAAGAAGAACTTCAAGAAGATATATTCGGACAGAATGAAAATGAAAGACTCAATGAAATCTCATTAAGTGAGCATCGCTATCAGGTAAACCGCCCATTTTTTGCAAGATCAAGAAGACAACATTTTAAAATGGGAAACAGACCTTTTTTATATACTCTTTCATCTGCTGTCAAAGCGGTTTTTACATGGACGCTCTCTTTTACAATCAATGGGCTTGCCTTGATATCCTCTCTGCCTCTCAAGCTCATCTCTTTTATCCCTCCAATGGTTAAATTTTTGTTGGACACAATCCGCAGATCATTGCACAAGTTTCATCATGCCATTGCTGCCAATCCGAATTTTAGAAAAAATATCAGCCGTCTTATATTGCTGATTGTGATAACAGGCGTGTTCATGCTGATTGTCAACACAGTATCACACCTTTTCCGTACCCCGTCCCCTCCCCTGCCATCTACTCCAAAAACTGTGGCAGAAGATGTGGAGGTTCAGGTAATCCCACAGAAAAAATTTACCATTCAGGTTGCAGCCTACCTGTCAAAATCTCATGCAGAGCAATATCTTAAAAAACTTGAGAAAAAAGGTATTGCAGGTGGAGAGATAAGCTCAGTGGAAGGCGGGGGTAAAACATGGTATCTCATAAGAATCGGACAATATGAGACCAAAGAGAGTGCTGCAGAGTATGGCAATAATCTCAAATCCAAGGGGATGGTTGAAGATTTTTTTGTAGATAACAGTGGGGGTTGATAAGCCATGGTATGTATCAGACAAAATGATGCTCGAACACAGACGGTTTTGTTGTAATTGTTGCGGAATTGAAATTACCGAGCAATAAAACAAAAATGGAAACTAACCATTGACAAGAGTATTGTAACTATATATAGAAACATCAAGAAGTAATGAATTAAAATTGAAACAAAACAGAATAAGGAAATGGGTAAAACAGTGAATCAAATTTTTTCAGACAGCTTTTATTACTTTAGAACTTATTATTACAGGTTGCTGCCTGTGCTGTTCTGAATTGTAATATCAATACAATATGAAAAGCCGCAGGCCACAAACCTGCGGCTTTTTTGTTTTTAAAAAGAGGGCAGGAGAAAAAACGGCCTCCATTTTAATGATTCAAGCTGTTTTTCATGGTTTTCAGCTGTTTTCTTAATAACCGGCACGGCCGGAGCCAGGTATTGGCTCTCGGCCACAACGAAAAATGAAAGTCATATAATCACGGCTATTTAAAGAGACTTTCACATAAATATGTGTGCCACAACAAAACGACAAATATGACAACAGGAGAAGTTTAAAAAATGAAACAGACTTATGATGTAAATGTTGAAAGTTTTTTACCCCTTATCACACCTGAAGACTTTAAGGCTCAATTTCCCATGCCGGCAGAATCAGAAGATGCCGTCATTGCCGGTAGGGAGGAGATAAAAAAGATACTTTCCTGTGAAGATAAACGGCTTATGGTTATCACAGGGCCATGCTCAGTCCATGATGAGGCATCAGCAATAGAGTACGCAGAAAAACTTGCTATACTCAAAGAAAAGGTAAAGGATTCCTTTGCCATTATAATGAGAGTCTATTTTGAAAAACCAAGGACAACCATAGGCTGGAAGGGGTTGATAAATGACCCTTACATGGATGACAGTCGTGATGTGATGGAGGGACTGCGACGAGCAAGAAAACTTCTGATCCGTATAACATCCATGGGTCTGTCCACTGCAACAGAAATGCTTGACCCCATCATTCCTCAGTTTATTGATGGACTTGTCTGCTGGGCGGCCATTGGTGCCAGGACAACGGAATCACAGACTCACAGAGAGATGGCAAGCGGACTTTCCATGCCAGTTGGCTTCAAAAATTCAACTGATGGAGCATTAGACACCGCTATCAACTCCATGATAGCCGCAAAATCACCACAGAGTTTTCTTGGCATTGATCCTCACGGCAAAGTTTGTGTAGTTAAAACAAGAGGTAACGCCTATGCTCATATTGTTTTAAGAGGCGGCAAGCGCCCCAACTACGATTCGGTAAGTATCAGAGAAGCTGTGGCAACTCTGAAAAAGAAGGAGCTGTCACAGTCAATTATTGTTGATTGCTCTCATGCTAACTCAGGAAAGAAATTTCAGGGACAGGTGGGTGTGTGGGAAGATGTGATAAATCAGTATCTTAACGGAAATGGGTCAATAAAGGG
>JADGBC010000199.1 GCA_015231705.1 Desulfamplus sp.
TCAGTTCTCAGTATGGTACTTACTCCATTTGCATCAGCAATGGCAGCCCCCATTTATAAATTTAAAAAACGCCGTTCCAATTATGAAACATTGCAGACAGAAAATCTGCCATCTTCAGAATTTTCCGGTCATGTAGTAATTGCAGGTGGCGGAAGAGTCGGGCAGCATATTGCCAGAGTTCTGACAAAACTTCAGATTCCTTTTATTATAATTGAACTTGATCATCAGCGGATGGTTGAATGTAAAGAAGCAAAATATCCGGTGATCTATGGAGATATGACTCATCAGACAGTGCTTGAAGTATCAAAAGTGGAATCAGCAACTCTTTTGCTCATTACAACTCCTTCTGTCACTATAGCCCAAGCCATTGTAAAACTTGCACATTTTATCAATCCAGGTCTTCGTATAATTGTCAGGACAGATGGTGTTGAACAGACAAGAGAATTGTATGAAAGCGGGGTCTATATGGCTGTTATGCCAGAGATGGAGGCAGGGCTTGAAATTGCAAGACCGGCACTTCTTCAGCTGGAGATACCTGTAGCAGTTATTCAGGAGTATTCTGATGCAGTCAGACAACAGCTTTATGCACCTATTTACCAATCAGAGTATGATAATATTGCGTCATCTTTTGATCAGGATCGTAAGCTATTGGCCAAACTGGATAATATCAAAAATGTGGCATCCTTCATATCAGCCTAAAAGTAGTTGACACTTTTTTGAGGAAAATCCCCAAAAATGGGGATAGTGATAGAGCAAGTGTAAACTGGCAAATGAAGGATGCCAAAAATGTTTTGGAAATTTCATGGTTTACTCTCTCTTCCGTAAGCCCTCTTGTAAATAAAAGCATTAAGGATGCGGCTGTACGCACCGTAACTGGAGCTTCGATAGTAGGCATTATTCATGAAAAACAATTTAAATCCAACCCCAAAGCAGATTATCTATTCAAGGAAGGAGATATGGTAGCAGTTGTTGGGAATCAACAGGAACGAAATAATTTTAAAAAACTGGCATCTGTTATTTGAGTAATTTTTACCATGAAAATGCATTCTTATTTTCATGGTTTGGGGTGGCCACACAACGGCCATGAAGGTTTATTTTCTTTGCCTGATGATATTTTCTATCAAAAGCATAATCAGACAAAACATCAATTCCTCCTCTACCCTAAAGGGATACTTCTTTACCCTAAAGTGATAGGGGATTCCTTGGAGAATTTTATGAAAAGTGTCAATACTATAAAAAAAATATGCTTTTTTTGTAAAATATGCTTGATTTGTGTGGCTGCAAGTCAAAGTGTGCTGTTTTTTCCTGCGTTTTTTGCCTCTGCTGGTGAACCATCGGCACTTTCAAATGGTCAGACACTGTATGTGCCTGCCTACTCTCATATATATGCTGGTAATCGTGAGCTTCCAGTAATGCTGACAGTGACACTCAGTATCAGAAATACTGATCTTAAGCATTCAATGACAGTCTCCTCCATAGAGTATTACGGCACAAAAGGTGAGCTGTTAAAAAAACTAATAGACAAGCCCATTGTTATTGGAGCTTTGGAATCTATCCGTTATGTTATTCCCCAGAAAGACAAATCTGGTGGTTCGGGTGCTAACTTTTTAGTTGAGTGGCATTCTGATAAATCTGTCAACCTGCCACTTGTCGAGTCTGTAATGATTGGGGCTGAGGGACAACAGGGTATCTCGTTTACCTCCCGAAGCCAACAGATAACAACTTCAAATTAATGATGATTTTACCGTTAAAAAAGGGATTCAGACGAGGCTTACAACAGCCCAAGTTTAAACGCTTGTTTTATATGAAACTGTAGGGGTAGGCCTCGTGCCTGCCCTCGCAAGCAAGCAAGTTTCATCATTCGTTGTGCCCGCCAGGGCATGGCCGTTATAGGAAAATAATAATGAATGAAGTCGTTGTGATAAAAGAAAAAAACATTCCCATAATAGAAAATGAGATCAATCCTCCTCATCCCTTAAAAGAGTTCTGGAAATATTTCAGTGAAAACAGAGGTGCTGTTGTAGGACTCTATTTTATTGCAGGGGCCATTTTGTGTGCTATTTTTGCGGACATCATTGCACCTCACAGCCCTTTCAACCAGTACAGAAGTGCCATTTTGCAACCTCCTTTCTGGATGGAGGGTGGAAATACCGAATTTATACTTGGTACTGACGATGTTGGAAGAGATATTCTGTCGAGATTGATATTTGGAGCAAGACTGAGCCTTTTTGTTGGAGTGATTGTTGTGACTCTCTCTCTGGCAGCAGGTATAGTTCTTGGTGTTACAGCCGGATATTTTGGTGGATTTTACGAAACGGTTGTGATGAGGCTTATGGATATCATGCTTGCTCTGCCAAGTTTGCTTCTTGCAATGGCCATTGTGGCAATCCTTGGCCCAAGCCTTCAAAACGCCATTTTAGCGATCGCGATAGTTGTGCTTCCTCACTATGTCAGACTTACCCGTGCATCAATAATTGCTGAAAAGACCAAAGATTATGTTACAGCTTCACGCGTAAGTGGTGCAGGGCCGATAAGAATGATGTTCAACGTTCTTCTTCCCAACTGCATGGCTCCTCTGATTGTCCAGGCCACTCTTGGATTTTCAGCCGCCATTTTAGATGCTGCTGCACTTGGGTTTCTTGGTATGGGTGCTCATCCTCCAACTCCTGAGTGGGGTGCCATGCTTGCCAACTCCCTTCAGTTTATCCAGGGAGCATGGTGGGTTGTCACATTTCCTGGAGTTGCTATCCTTCTCACAGTTCTTGCGTTTAATCTTGCCGGTGATGGTCTAAGAGACGCGTTGGATCCTAAAATGAAAAGATAGCAAGGTCACACTCTGCATGTAATGATTTATGTGAAAGTCTCTTTAAATAGCCGTGATTATATGACTTTCATTTTTCGTTGTGGCCGAGAGGCAATACCTCGCTCCGGCCGTGCCGGTTATTCGGAGAACTTATGGCTGACGAGTTAAAAACAGGAAGACAAAAAAACAATGACAAAATTAGTGGAAATCAAAAGACTGTCTGTTGATTTTGACGGATTCAAGGCTGTAGATGATGTAGATCTTACCGTGGATGCCGGAAAGGTTGTGGGTATTGTTGGTGAGTCCGGTTCTGGTAAAAGCGTGACTCAACTGGCTCTCATGGGTCTTATTCCCTATCCAGGTATTATTGAAGCTGAAAGACTGATCTTTAATGGAAACGATCTTCTGAAAATGCCGAACAAGAGACGACGCCAGATTACCGGCAAAGAGGTCTCCATGATTTTTCAAGAACCAATGACAAGCCTTAACCCCTGCTTTACTGTTGAGTACCAGATCAGCGAAGCACTCAAGATCCATGAAGGGGGAACCCGGCAGCAGAGACGCAACAGAGTCATTGAGCTTCTTTCCCAGGTCGGAATTCCAGTGCCTGAAGATAGGCTGAAGAGTTTTCCTCATCAACTCTCCGGCGGTATGTGCCAGAGAGTAATGATTGCCATGGCTATTGCCTGCAATCCCAGCCTTCTTATTGCTGATGAGCCAACCACTGCCCTTGATGTGACGATTCAGGCACAAATTTTAGAGCTTCTTGTTGATCTTCAAAAAAAAAACAACATGGCACTTATTCTTATTACTCATGACATGGCTGTGATAGCAGAGACTGTTGAAGATGTTGTTGTCATGTATGCCGGACAGGTTGTGGAAAAAAACAGTGCTCAAAATATTTTTACATCACCTTCTCACCCATACACATATGCTCTTTTGAACGCACTGCCGGAAAGGAATGTACAGGCAAGAAGGCTTCCTACCATTCCAGGAATTGTCCCGGGAAAGTATAACAGGCCAAAGGGATGTCTGTTTCACCCTCGATGCAGTTTTGTTCAGGATATATGCCGAACAGAAGTCCCTGTCTATGCACAGAAGGATAAAATGGCTGTGCGATGTCATTTCCCCTTGTTGAATGGAGTGCCACAATATGACCAATAAACCTGTGATCTCAGCCAACAGTCTTAAAAAATATTATCCGGTAAAACAAAGCGGATTCTTTAAAAAGGATATTCTGCTAAAGGCCCTGGATGGTGCATCATTTATCATAGAGCCTGGCAGAACCCTTGCTGTTGTGGGAGAGTCCGGATGTGGTAAATCAACTCTTGCCCGTTTAGTTACCATGATAGAACAGCCAACATCAGGTGAATTTCACATTTCAGGCATAAATGCCGTCACCAGTGGCAAGGTGCAGAAACAAACTCTTAGAAGCAAGGTTCAGATTGTATTTCAAGATCCTTACGGCTCTCTCAATCCACGCAAAAAAGTAGGAGATATTCTTGAAGAGCCTCTTATAATAAATACAAGCCTCACAAAGAATCAGAGACGTGAAAAGTCTTTGGCCATTATGGAGAAGGTTGGTCTGACCCCTGAGCAGTACAGCCGTTATCCCCATATGTTCTCCGGAGGTCAGCGTCAAAGAATTGCAGTTGCAAGGGCATTGATGCTCAATCCTGACCTTGTAATTGCAGATGAACCTGTATCTGCACTGGATGTATCTGTTCAGGCACAGGCACTTAATCTTCTTATGGATCTTCAGGAGGAGATGAATCTTGCTTATCTTTTTATTTCTCACGATTTAAGCGTAGTTCGTCTGATAGCACATGAAGTTATGGTTATGTATCTTGGACGGGTTGTTGAACAGGGGGAGAAAAATACCATTTTTGACAAACCACTACATCCATATACAATGGCTCTTCTGGCTGCCACACCTCATGTTAATATTAAATCACGGCAAAAAAGAATACGGCTCAAAGGAGAGCTGCCCTCGCCCTTGAATCCACCTCCAGGCTGCACATTTCACCGGCGTTGTGCTTATATGACCGATATCTGCAAGCAGGTAAGCCCTGATCCAAGACAAATCGAAAACAGAATGGTTGCGTGTCACCATGCGGAAAAAATATGAATTATAAATTGAACTCTTTTTTTAAAACAATTTTTGTATTGCCATCGCTTAAGAATCTCAAGCCAGCAGGCCAGCAGACCAGCAATTCAGCAAGTCGGCAAGCTGGCAGGCCAGCAGATCAGCAAGCCAGCAAGTCGGCAAGCCGGCAGGCCAGCAGATCAGCAAGCCAGCAAGCCGGCAGGTCATTAATGATTGCAATCAAGCTGCTT